>NZ_JARRAG010000004.1 GCF_029589435.1 Paludisphaera mucosa
GGCATCGGCGCCGTCGGAGCGTCGCGGCCGCCGAGGAGGTTGCGGTAGAACCGGGTCATCAGCAGGGCGGTGGCGTCGTCGTCGACCTTCCAGAGGCTCAGGACCAGACTCCGCGCCCCTCTGACCAGGAGCGGCTGGGCGAAGCCGAGCAACCCCTCCCCGCCCGCCGCCTTGCCGAGCCCGCTCTCGCAGGCCGAGAGGACCACGAGGTCGGCGTCGAGTTCCCAGGTCCGCGCGATCTGCTCGGCGGTGATCTCTCCGTCGGACTCGAAGGCCTCGGGATCATCAGGGCGGTCGGGGTCGGGGGCAAGGATCAGGGCGGTGCGGAAGGCCGAGCGGGGATCGGTGCGACCGTGGGCGGCCAGGTGGAGGAATCGGAAAGCCTTCAGCCGGCCGGAGCGGGCCATCGCCTGCACGGTCGACTCGCGGGCCTGGTCGCCCAGGATGGTGGTGGCCTCGGGGAACAGCGCAGCGATCGCGGCGACCTCGCGGCGAGTGCCCGGCAGGCGGACCTGGGGTTCGCCCCGCGTCCGGAGCACCTCGGCGGCCGCCCTCCGAGCCGCCACGGCCTGAGCGGCAGGCCTGTCGTCGAGCTGCACCCCGAGAGGCCCGGCGGAGAGCTCGATGGAGCGCACGTCGCCGTCCCTCCAAACCCGCGCCATCGGCCGCCCCGGGCCGCCATCGGGATCGACCAGCTTGATATCGGCCGGCGAATTCAGGGGCGTCCCGTTATACTCGAGGATCACGTCGCCGGCGCGGAGGCCGTGGAGGTCCGCATTGGCATCGGGCGTGACCGCCACCACCGCCAACCCGTGGGCAGGCGACGCCGCGGCCTTCGCGATGTGGGAATTTACCTCGGGGTATGCCGGATCGCCCAGCGCCAGCAGTGTTGCGGGCCGGCCCGGAGGCCGGGCCTTCGCGGCCAGGTGGGCGAGCATCGAGGCGGAGGGGGCGTAGCCGACCGACGGTGCCGATGTCGCGTCGCGGTTCCGGGCCGCGAAGAGCGACTCGACCGGCACTCCAGCCAGCCCCGGCGACGTGAGGACGATCACACGCAGCACCCCCCGGAGGTGAGGTTCGATTGGGGCCAGTCGCTGACGCGCCACCGCCTCGGCCAGCGGACGCCAGGCCTCATCGGAGGCTGGCGACGCCAGCGCCTCGCGGAGCCGGCCAGCGAGCCCATCGTCCTCGTCGGTCCACGCCCCGCCCTGGCCGCCGCCGGGGATCGGCACCCAGGCAGGTTCGCCCGCTTGTCGCACCACGCAGGCCCAGTGCCGTCGGCCGACGTCGACCCAACCGACCAGGGCCGTCGATCCGTTGAGCATGGCACGTACGACCTCGAGCGACGCCGGCCGGCCGGCGAGCGGCCCATACTTCGCCTCGAACCGCGTCTGCATCTCCAGCGACCGACGTCGGACATCGCTGCCCTCACGGCGAAGCGCCTCCAGCGTCCGCTCGACCTCTTCCGGTGGCAGGGAGCGGGCCAGCAGGCGGCCGATCCGGTCATCGACGGACTGGGCCCGAGCGAGCAATTCAGCCTCCTCCCGCCGCTCTTCGGGGGTCAACGGTCGGGCGGCGCGGCCCGCTACCTCGTCGAGTAGGGCCCGGCCCAGCCCGCGCTCCCAGCGGTCCCAGGCTTCGGCCGGCCGGCCGGCAGAGGCCAGCAGCGAACAGAGGAGAGGGGCGGGGGCGTTGAGGTGGTTCGTCGTAGCGTCCTCAAGTCCGCGGTGGCTTGGACGTCGGGTCCGGCCTGCCTCGGCCGCCTCCAAGGCCCGGATCGCCTCTTCGGGGCGGTCGAGGTCGGCGAGGATCGCCCCGAGTGTGCGATAACTCGACGCCGCGTAGGGGTGGCTCTCCCCTAGGACCGCGACGCGGATGGCCACGGCCTTACGGATCATCTCCTCGGCGCCGGCCGAGTCGCCGCGCTCGTGCAGCACCCAGGCGAGGGCGGTGTAGGTCTGGGTGGTGAGGGGATGGCGCTCGCCCAGGGCGGCGAGGCGGATGGCCAGTGCCTTGCGGTACATCGCCTCGGCGCCGGCCGAGTCGCCGCGCTCGTGCAGCACCCAGGCGAGGTCGGAGTCGCTGAGCGCGATGTCAGGGTGGCGTTCGCCCAGGGCGGCGAGGCGTATGGCCAGGCCCTTGCGGATGGTCTCCTCGGCGCCGGCCAGGTTTCCGCCTGCCGCGAGCGCGCAGCCGAGTATGTTGTAACTGGCGGCGGTGTCGGAGTGGCTCTCTCCCACGGTCGCGAGCCAGATGGCGAGTCCACGGCGGCTCATCGCCTCGGCAACGACCAGATCGCCACGGGCCTGCAACACCACGGAAAGGTTGTCGTAGAATATGGCGGTGTCGACGTGGCGCTCGCCGAGGGCCGCGAGCTGGATGGCCAGGGCCTTGCGTATCATCGCCTCGGCGCCCGCCAGATCCCCACGCACTCGTAGCAGCCTGCCGAGGATGTTGTAGCTCGTGGCCGTGTCGGGGTGGTTCTCGCCCAGGGCCGCGCGCCGGACCTCCAGGACCTTCCGGCCGATCGTCTCGGCGCCGGCCAGGTCCCCCCGCTCGTGCAGCAGAGCGGCGAGGTTGCTGTAGGTTATGGAGGTGTCGGGGTGGCGCTCGCCGAGGGCCGCGAGTCGGATGTCCAGGGCCTTGCGGTGCATCGCCTCGGCGCCGTCCAGGTCCCCGCGGACGCGCAGCACCTCTGCGAGGTTATTGTAGCTCTCGGCGACGTCGGGATGGCGCTCGCCCAGGGCCGCGAGTCGGATGGACAGGCCCTTGCGGTGCGTCGCGTCGGAACCCTGCGGATCGCCACGGGCGAGCAACACGGCGGCGATGTTGTTGTAGCTCGTGGCGGTGTCGGGGTGTCGCTCGCCCAGCCACCGCCTGCAGGCCTCCAGGACGCTGCGGAAGCCGTCCAGGGCCTCTTCATATCGCGCCTCCTCGTAGGCTGCACCGGCCGCCTCATCGGCGGCCGGGACGTCGGCCATGGCCGCTCGGCCTTCGGGGGACAGCCCGATGATCGTCCTGATGGTCTCCACTCGACGCCGATGATGTTCCGCCTGCCAATGGCCGACTCCCAGCATCTCCTCACAGATCGACGCCGCTTGGCGCTCCGGCTCGACCGCCTCCGCAAATCTGCCGGCCCGCCACAAGGCGTCGACTTTCGCCTCCAACTCCCTCACCCGCTTATCGTCCGCCTCGGTGAGCGCCTTTGGCAGGCTCGACGCCGCCGGAACCGTAGGGGCAGCGGAGGAGGCCTGGGAGCAGGCCTGGACGGAGTCCACCGGGGTCGAGGTCAACAGGGCCAACAGGGTCATGCCACGGATGAGGTAGTCGGGAGCTTCTGCGCGTCGCGACATGCGGCCTCCGATCGAAAGTGAGCGAGAGAATCGACCTCATGCCCCCCTCCGGGGAACGAGCGAACCGCCCGCGCGGTACCACCCGCCGGCGGAGGAGCGATGCGGCATCATGCGGCCTTCCCGGCGGCCTACATCCTAGCTGTGCCAGCCCGACCCAGCAGTATTCGGGCGCGGAATTCACTCATCAGGCATCCTGACTAAGTTTTGTGCAGGATAACCCCCCTGTATCCTACCGATAATCCGACGGTCAGCTTTTGAAAATAACCGCCATTATAGGACGCAGCGGCGGGGTGGGCACTTAAAAGCTCGGGGCCTATGTGAGGCGGCGACCCATAGGCTGAAAATTCTGACGCCCAGCATGGCCGGCTCGGCCGCTTGCCGCTTCGTGCGGAGCTGAGAGCTGATACCAGGCCGCGACGGCTCATCGCCGATCGGTGGTTGCATCTTCGGGGGAAGCGACGACCTCCGAGCTCAGGCCCATCGACTTGAGTCGCCGGCGGATACGCCGCAGGTCCCAATAGTTCACCGTCCTGGACAGGCCTGAGATCGCGACGAGCCTCGCGCCGTCGGTCGTGAATCCCAGCCATCGCGTCCGGTCCGAATGAGGCGCCTCGAGCCGCATCACGGTCCGACCCGTCGTGCCGTCGATCAGGTGAATGACGCCCGGCGACGACTCCAGGGCAGCGGTCCTGAGGTCCGGAGAGAACGCCACGTCGCTCGGAAAGGAGACGATGTCGCGGCCGATCCGCCGGACGACCTCGAAGGAGACCGAGTCGATGAGGTTGAACTCGTAGGCGTTGCTCACGACCAGCGTGCGACCGTCCATCGAGTACGCCGCGTGATTCATGCGGCCGAGGGGGAATTGCTTGACGCAGGCGCCCGACCGGACGTCCCACACCCTGGCGAACGGGGTATGCCAGCCGCTCGTCGTCGCCCAGCGGCCGTCGGGGCTCAGGGCCGCCCGGGTCAGCGCCGGATGGGGGCCCAGGACGCGTCGCCGCGACTCGTCGTCCAGGTCGATGACCAGGGCCTCTCCCGAGGCCTCGCACGCGACGACGATCTGGTTCGCGTTCTTGGCGACGTTCATGGTGCTCGGGACGAATGGAAGGTCGATCGTCCTGGGCTCTCCGAGCCTCAGACGTTCGCCGCCCGCCTCGCCCTCGACGATCGGCCATCGGCGAATCCCGCCGGCGCCGCACGTGAGCAGTTCAAGGCCCGAGCGCCCTCGGATGAATCGGGCCGACACCGTGTCGCCGATCGCGAATGAGGCCTCCACGCGGCCCGAGTCCAGGTCCCAGGCGCGGACGCCGTCGACGGTCCCGACGACGAGGAGCCCGTCCTCGTCGATGTCTCCTTCGGCCGGACCCTTCGGGACGTCGCAGATCGGCGTCCGGTAATCCCGCGCGTCGGAGGCTTCGATCAGCCGAGCCTCGCCGTCGATCACGGTGCACCCGCAGAGGGTCCCGTCGCGGCTGAAGCGGGCCCCGAAGATCGTGCTTGGCCAGAAGAGCAGCGGTCGCCCGGTCCTGACCTCCCAGATCCGCCCCGTCCCGTCCCAGGAGAGGGTCAGCAGGAGGTGACCCTCGGGGTGGAACACGACGCGTTCGACGTCTTGCGTATGCCCCTCCATGGTGGCGATCGGCCGGCCGGAGGCGACGTCCCAGACCTGCGCGACGTTCCGGGGCAGTCCGAAACCGATCGCCAGGAGTCGGCCTCCGGGGTCCCAGGCGATCCTGCGGATCGCCCAGCCGGCGTCGGTTTCGAATGAAGAGATCCGAGATCCGGTCTCGGAATCCCAGACGACGACCAGGCCGGATTCGCCGACGTCGGCCGCCGTCGCGAGCCGTCGGCCGTCCGGGTGGAATGCGATGAGGCGCGGGGGCCTCGCCGGCGATGGGAGGCGTCGCGCCTCGCTTCCGGACGGCAGGTCGTGGATCCTGATCGAGCCGTCCGCGGAGACGAAGGCGAAGCGCCCGCCGTCCTCGGAGAAGGCGAGGGTCGCGCCGGCGAGCGGCCCGGGGAAGAGCGGTCGCGCCGCATCGACGCCCCAGATCCTCAGCCCCTCGCCCGCCGACCCGATGGCGAGGAATCGGCCGTCCGGGCTGAACTGGAAGTCCACCAGCTCCCGTCCCAGGGGGGGGATCTTCAGGATTTCGGCGTCGTCCTCCATCCGACGGACGCTGGCGCCGCCCGCCTCGTCGAGTCGGGCGTAGCGATCGTACGAGGAGGGGAATTCGATCGTGCGGGTCCCGTCGGGCCATGGGATGGAGCGTCGACCCGGCCGGAGGTCGGGCAACGCCATGCAGGCGACGGCCTCGTCGCGGAGGGCCTCGAGGGTCTCGGCGGGCATATCCATCGCCTTGGCGATCCGGGTCGCTTCGGCGATGGCTTCCAGGCCTCCGAGCCGCTGCCCGGGCCTTCGGCCGTAGCGTCCCGCCTGGGCCCGTGCGAGCTGCGACTGGACGAGTTTCTCCAGCGCGTCGCGCTTGGCGTCGCGCTCGGCCTGCCGGGCCATGCCGGTCCGCTCCAGCTGGTCGTTCAGCCGCCCGGCCGAGAGGACCGCGCCCACGGCGACGAGCAGCAGCAAGGCGAGGGCGGAGGCGACGGCCGTCGATAGCGCGGGGTTCCGTCGGCAGGATCGCCAGGCCCGTTCGGGCGGCGTGGCCCGACGGGCCGCGATCGGCCGGTCCCCGAGGAATCGGCCCAGGTCGTCGCGGAGCTCCGAGGCCGACCTGTAGCGGCGACGCGGGTCCTTGGCGATCGCCTTCAGGATGATCGTCTCGAGGTCGCGGGGGATGGTCGGGATCAGCTTCCTCGGCCGCGGCGGCTCTTCGTCGAGGATACGCCGGACGAGCCGACCGCGAGGCCCCCCGGGAAAAGCCGGCCGCAGGGTGAGCAATTCGTACAGGGTCAGTCCCAGGCCGTAGACGTCGCTGCCGGGCTCGGTGCTCCCGTTGAGTCGCTCGGGGGCGAGGTATCGGACCGTCCCGACGAGGTCCCCCGACATGGTCAAGTCGGCGGCGTCCACGAGCTTGGCCAGGCCGAAGTCCGTCACCCATGCCGTCCCCTGGGCGTCGAGCAGCAAATTGGCGGGCTTGACGTCGCGGTGGAGCACGCCCTGCTGGTGGGCGTAGGCGAGCGCGTCCGCGACCTGGACCCCGATCCGAGCGACGTCGTGGTAGTAGCACGGCTTCCTTCCGGCCGCGGCGTCGACCTCGGGCCCGTCGCCGGAATCCGGCAGCAAGGCGTGCGGGGAGGCCTCGCCGGCCCGGAGGGCCTCGAGCAGCGACGCCAGGTTGCGTCCCTGGATGAACTGCATGGCGAAATAGTGGATGCCGTCCGACTCGCCGACGCCGAACACCGGGACGATGTTGGTGTGATGGAGCTGCGCGGCGATGCGGGCCTCGCGGCGGAATCGCTCGAGCGCCCGCGCGTCGAGAGTCAGTCGCATCGGCAGGACCTTCAGCGCGACGTGGCGGCCGAGCGATTCCTGCACCGCCTCGTATACGACGCCCATGCCCCCCTGGCCGATCTCGCGGACGATCCTGTACTCTCCCAGCCGACCGGGAGGAGGCGGAGGCACCAGGCGAGGGCCGCCGTCGAGATGGCGCTCCAGCAGGATCATCGCCGGGAACAGCTGGTGGATCCGCTCGGCCTCGTGGGGGAATCGCTCCGCAAATTCAGAGAGGGATGGTTGCTCGCCCCGGCGATGCCGCTCTGCGAACTCCCCCGCGAGCTCGATCAGCGGATCGGCCTCCGACCCCGCATCTCCGTCGTCGCGAGGAGCCGCGCTCAACTCCGGGGCCCCAGCAGGTCCCGCAAGCGGCCCAGGGCGCGTAGGTATCGCTTGCCGGCCGCAGCGGAAGAGATCCCGAGGATCTCGGCCACCTGGGCGTTGGTCATGTGGCCGAAATGGCGAAGGAGCAGGATTTCGCGTTCGGACGGTTCGAGGCGATCGAGCGCCCCATGCAAGGCTTCCCCTTCCTCGACCCGCATGGCCGCTTCGCTCGGCGTGCCGAGGCCGGGGACGACCGCAGCTTCGGGCCGATGGATGGGCACCTCCCGCCTCGGGTCGCGGGCCGAGGTCCCGAGGTGGAACCGTCGAAGCTCGAGGATCTTGTGAGAGGCGATCCCGAGCAGCCAGTAGACCAGCGGGCTCCGCGGCTCGCGGAGATAAGCCTCGAGGCTCCCCGACGCGGCGACGTGGGCCTCCTGAACGACGTCCGAGGGATCGATGCGGCCTCGCAGCCTGGCGTCGAGCCGATGGGCGATGAGGTGGCGCAGCGGCCCCCGATGCCTCGAGAGCAACTTCCCCAGGCTGGAAGCATCCCCTTCCCTACACAACCCCAGCAGCCGATTCGTCTCGCTCGAATTCTCGCCGGTCCTGGTCATGGAAGTCCTCACAGCGATCGGCCCGGCGGTGCGGCGCCGGGATGCGTGGTTCGCCTGGTTGCGACGCGAGCGGCCGGTGAGGGAGGGGGCTCGCCAGAGGCCTCGCCAAATTTTCCATCGATTCATGTCTTGGGGTCGGGGCGAACTGCAATTAGATACATGTAAACGAACCATCGACCTCGTTCAAGACACAAAGAGGCCCACCCGGAAAAGCACGCCTCGACGTTCGATGGAACCCATCTCGCCAAGGGAACCACTGACCTCGATCGCGACGGAACTCCGCCCCGAGATCGAACGGCCGTCGCCGTCGGTCCCGTCCGGCGTCGGCGATGGGTGCGCCCATCATCGCCCGCCGGAAGTCGATCACGTTCGCCTCCCCTTGCGACACGACAACGCCGGCCGTCGCCCCTCCGACGTCCACGGCGAGATCCAGCACGAAATCCAGGTCGAAGGCGAAATCGCCCTGGATCGCACGAACCTCTCGATCCTCATTTCCGAAACGTCGTCTCGTCGATTCGAGGTGCCCCATGAAACCGAAGTCCGGCTTCACGTTGATCGAGCTGCTGGTCGTAATCGCCATCATCGCGGTCCTGATCGCCCTGCTGCTGCCCGCGGTGCAGTCGGCCCGAGAGGCCGCCCGTCGCGCCCAGTGCGTGAACAACCTCAAGCAGATCGGGCTGGCCATGCACAATTACCACAGCGCGAACGACTCGTTCCCGCCGCCCAAGATCTACTCCGGGAGCTGCGCCGACCAGTCCAACGGCGGACAGGGGCTCGTCCTCAACACCACGGCGTTCGTGATGATCCTGGGGAATCTGGAGCAGACCCCGCTCATGAACGCCTACAATTTCAGCCAGGCCTCGAGCGACTCCGCATGGGGGGGGTACGCCGGCGTCAACGTAAACCTGCTCGGAGATGCGGCCGCGAACTCGACCGTCGTCGGTACGATGGTCGCCGGCTACACGTGTCCGTCCGACGAAGACCCGGAGGTCGTCACATACGAGCCTTCCAACCCCGCGGCGATCTACTCCCGCATGAACGCGCGGAGGAGCAACTACGGCCTGAGTTCCGCCGGGTACACCGACTACGAGTGCGGTCCGCCCAACACTTCCTGGCTGGGGGCCTTCTACGCCGAGAAGGCGTCGTCCATCGCCAAGCTCCAGGACGGCAGCTCCAATACCATCCTGACCGGCGAGATGCATCAACGGCACGCCCAGGACTGGTTCGGACCATACTGGGGATCCGGCACCCACACCTCGACGTTCGCCCGCGTCGCGCGCAGAGGGCAGTGGATGTGGCAGTTTTATTATCCCAATGCACCCTGGGGCGACAACGATTGCCCGGGGAACCGCGCGGCCTGCAACCCGCGGAACCTGACCTACGCATGGGTCTACGCCAGCCGCCATCCCGGGGGCGTCAACGTGGGGATGGGCGACGGCAGCGTGCGCTTCATCAAGAACACGATCAACTACGACACCTTCTACTCCCTCACGACCATCCAGGGCGGCGAGATCGTCAGCGCCGACGCATTCTGACGGAGCCCGGACCCGGGACGAACCCGGCCCATGGGCAAGACGGACGCAGGAAACAACCTTGACGATATCCACGGAGCATTCAGACGTGAGATTTTACAAGGCCGTCGTCGTCCTGGGGCTCGCGATCGTCGCCGGCTGCTCCGGAGGCGGGGGCGAGGAGGACTCCTACTCGCTCGTCCCCGTCGAGGGCAAGTTGACGCTCGACGGGAAGCCGCTGGAAGGGGCGTCGATCACGTTCAACGCCTCTCAGGGTAACAACCCGCCGACCGACGGGGGCGACGTGACCGGCGCCGACGGGACCTTCTCGGCGAAGTATCGCAACCGCTCCGGGCTCGCGCCGGGGACCTACAAGATCACGGTCCATCAGCCGAAGGCGGCCCTCCCGGGAAAGCCGGCGCCCCCCGATCTCGACCCGTTCATGATGAGCCTGGCGATCGACGCCGCCAACAAAAAGAAGGGTCCCAGGAAAACGGCCGCGATCGATCAGCCCTGGATCTACAGCGAAATCGACCGCACCCCGCTCTCCCACCAGGTCTCCGTGGGAGGCGACGTCGACCTCGTGTTCGACCTCAAATCGACTCTGAAGTGACGGCCCGCGGGACTCACCCGACGACGTCGACGGGTCGGGCGGCCATCCGTCCCCGCCCGCCGACGTCGCGGTGCGTCCTTTCGGCCGCCGGCCTGGGCGCTCGGGTCGGGGGGCGCGAAGGCCGATCGGGCTTCAGAATCACCACATGCGACGCAGGCCCTTTCGGCCCCCTAATCGACAGGGAAACGATACGCTCATGACTTCCGAACGATCGTCGTTCGCGGACGCTGAACGGGCCGCGTCGTCGATGAACGTCCTGTTCGCCCTCGGCGGATCGTCCTTGCAGGCGTCCTTCGTCATCGCCTTTCTGGCCCTCCTCGGCGCGGCCGTCCACGCGGGCGACGGCGCGGAGCGGGAAGCCTTCTTCGAGGCGAAGGTCCGGCCGATCCTGGCGGACCGCTGCTTCGGCTGCCACTCGGCGAAGGCGGGGAGGATCAAGGGCAACCTCGCGCTCGACTCGCTCGAAGGGCTTTTCAAAGGGGGAGACCTCGGGCCGGCCGTCCAGCCGGGGCGGCCCGAAGAAAGTCTCCTCGTCCAGGCGATCGGATATCAGGACGACTCGGTGAAGATGCCGCCGAAGCAGAAGCTGTCGGAGGAGGAGATCGCCGTCCTCCGACGATGGGTGGCCGAGGGCCCGACCTTCCCGAAGTCGGCCGCGTCGCCGGCCGCCAGGGCCCCGGGGATCGATTTCGCCAGGGCTCGAGGCCACTGGGCGTACCAACCCTTCAGCCGCCGAGAACCCCCGCCGGTCGAGGATGAAGCGTGGCCCTCGACCCCCGTCGACCCGTTCGTATTGGCGAAGCTGGAGGCCGCCGGCCTCTCCCCGTCGCCGCCGGCCGACCGCCGCACGCTCCTGCGACGGGCCTATTACGACCTGATCGGCCTGCCGCCGACCGCCGAGGAGATCGCCGCGTTCGAGGCCGACCGATCGGACGACGCCTTCGCGAAGGTCGTCGACCGGCTGCTGGCCTCGCCCCGCTACGGCGAGCGCTGGGGGCGGCACTGGCTGGACGTCGCCCGCTACGCCGACTCGAAGGACGGCGTGCTCATGTACGGCGACGACCGGATCCGGCCCTACGCCTACACCTATCGCGACTATGTCGTGCGGTCGTTCAACGAGGACGCGCCTTTCGATCGGATGATCCGCGAACAGCTCGCGGCCGACGCGGTCGCGCCCAAGGACGAGCCCTGGCGGCTCGCGGCGATGGGCTTCCTGACGCTGGGCCGGGCCTTCGACAACAACGTCCACGACCAGATCGACGACAAAATCGACGTCGTGAGCCGCGGCCTGCTCGGCCTGACGGTCGCCTGCGCCCGCTGCCACGACCACAAGTACGACCCGATCCCCACCGCCGATTACTATTCGCTCTACGGCGTCTTCGCCGGTGCCGAGGCCCCGCTCGAGCTTCCCGCGATCGACGACCCCGAGCGGACGCCCGACCGCAAGGCGTTCGAGGACTCGGCGAACGTCAAGCGCTCCGAGATCCGGAGGTTCCTCGACGATCAGTACGTGATGCTCTCCGAGGAGGCCGCCAGGCGGTCCGGCGACTATCTGATCCAGGCCGCGACCACGCCCCCCGACCCGCTGGAGACGGCCGTCTTCTTCATGTCCCTCGACCGCGAACAGCTCCGCCCGCCGCTCGTCGCCCGTTGGCGACGCCTCCTCAAGCGTCGCGCCGACCCGGCCGATCCCGTCTTCGGTCCGCTGTCGCAACTGATGAAGCTCGACGACGAGGCGGTCGCCGACCGATCGGCCGCGATCCTCGCGAGTTGGGCCGAACGACCCGCGGGGACCGGGCTCGACGCCCTCAATCCGCTCGTATCCTCGGCCCTGAAGGCCGGCCTGCTTCGATGCCGGTCCGACGTGGCCCGCGCCTACGCCGACCTCTTCCGCCGGACCTACGAGGAATCCAGGTCGGCGCCTGACGGCCTGGCCGACGACGCGGCTCGGCGGCAGATCCTCGACGTCATCCGCGGCTCGGAGAGCCCGTCCCACATCACGCGCGGCCAGACGGTGGCGTTCATGTCGCGCGTCGACATCGACGCTTACGGCCCCAAGATCGTCGAGCTGGATCGGATGACCGTGAAGGCGTCGGACCCCGCGCCGCGGGCGATGGTCCTGGTCGACGCCGAACAACCCTACGCGCCGAGGGTCTTCGTCCGGGGCAACCCCGCCCAGCCGGGCGACGCGGTGCCTCGGCGGTTCTTGCACATCCTCTCCGGCGACGATGCAAAGCCCTTCGCCCGCGGCGGCGGCCGGCTCGACCTCGCGGAGGCGATCGCCGACCCGAAGAATCCGCTCACGGGTCGCGTGATCGTCAATCGCGTCTGGATGCACCACTTCGGCGAGCCCCTCGTCTCCACCCCCAGCGACTTCGGCGAGCGCAGCACACCCCCGACCCACCCCGAACTCCTCGACGACCTCGCCGCGCGATTCGTCGAGGGGGGCTGGTCCGTCAAGTCCCTCCACCGCCTGATCGTGCTCTCCAGCACCTACCGGCAGTCGAGCGCCGATCGCCCCGAATGCCGGAAGGTCGACCCCGAGAACAGGCTCATGTGGCGTGCGAACCGCCGTCGGCTCGACTTCGAGGCCATGCGCGACACGCTCCTGGCCGTCTCGGGCCGGCTCGACGCCACGATGTACGGCCGGCCGGTCGACGTCGCGAACGACCCCGGGAACGCCCGCCGCTCGGTCTATGGTCTGATAGACCGCCAGAGTTTCCCGGCCGTCTTCCGCGCTTTCGACCTCGCCAGCCCCGACGTCTCCGCCGAGCGCCGGCCGATGACGACGGTCCCCCAGCAGGCCCTCTTCGGCATGAATGCGCCTCTGGTCGCCGAACAGGCGAAGGCCCTCGCCGCCCGACCCGAAATCGCCGCCGCGGATCCGCGCGACGCGGTCCGGGCCCTCTATCGGCTGATCCTCGCCCGCGCCGCAGGCGGCGACGAGGTCGAGTCGGCGGCCCGCTTCCTCCGCAGCCTGGACGACGATCCGGGCGAGCCGGGGCTCGCCCCCCTGGCCCAGCTCGCCCAGGTGCTCCTGATCTCGAACGAGGCCATGTTCGTCGATTGATTTATCAACGCCCTTTCTACCCCCGCGGGACGTACGCCATGAACGCCGACTACCGGCCCCCCCTATCGCGACGCCAGGCCATCCAGCGACTCGGGACCGGCTTCGGCATGCTCGGCCTGTCGGCGATGCTGGACGAGGCCGGGCTGATGGGCCTCACCGCGGCTCGCGCGTCGACGCCCGAGGCCCCTCGTACGCCGCTCGCCCCCAGGCCCCCCCACTTCGCCCCCAGGGCGAAGCGGGTGATCCACATCTACCTGAACGGCGGCCCGAGCCAAGTCGACACCTTCGACCCGAAGCCGACGCTCACGAGGTACGACGGCAGGCCGCTCCCGCAAGGCAACCTCTCCACCGAGCAGCGGACCGGGGCGGCGATGGGCTCGCCCTTCAAGTTCCGCAAGTACGGCGAGAGCGGACTCCCGATCAGCGAGATCTTCGAGCGCACCGCGGCGCACGCCGACGACCTCTGCGTCATCCGCTCGATGCAGGCCGACACGCCAAACCACGAGCAGTCGATGCGGCTGATGAACTGCGGGGACGAACGGCTGCCTCGGCCCAGCATGGGTTCCTGGTTGACGTACGGCCTCGGCTCGGAGAATGAGAACCTGCCGGCGTACGTCTCGATGTGCCCCGGCCTCCCCGTCGCCGACGTCTCGAACTGGCGGTCGGCCTTCCTGCCGGGCGTTTATCAGGGGACGTACGTCGACAGTCGCAAGGAGAAGGCCGAGGACCTGATCGAGGACATCCGCAACGCCCGCCTTTCCGCTCGCGAGCAGCGCCGGCAGCTCGATCTCCTGGCCGAAATGAATCGACGTCATCGGGAATCGCGCGCCGAGGATGATGCGCTCGACGCCCGGATCGCCAGCTTCGAACTGGCCTACCGAATGCAGATGGAAGCGACCGACGCCTTCGACGTCGAGCAGGAACCGCGACACGTCCGCGATATGTACGGCCCCGGCGTCCAAGCCCGCCAACTCCTTATCGCCCGCCGCTTGATCGAACGCGGCGTACGGTTCGTCCAGCTCTTCCACGGCGACGTCCAACCCTGGGACAACCACGACAAGCTCCCGGCCGGCCACCGAAAACTCGGCCTCGAATGCGACCAGGGGATCGCGGCCCTGCTGACCGACCTCAAGCGTCGCGGCCTGTTCGAAGACACGCTGGTCCTCTGCGGCGGCGAATTCGGCCGCACTCCGACGGTGGAGATGGTCAAGGGGAAGGCCGGGACGGGTCGCGACCACAATCACTGGGGCTTCTCGGTCTGGCTCGCCGGCGGCGGCGTCAAGGGTGGTCATATCCACGGCGCGACCGACGACGTCGGATACAAGGCCGTGGAATCCCCGGTCCACATCCATGACCTCCACGCCACGATCCTCCACCTTCTCGGCCTCGACCACACGCGGCTCACCTATCGCCACGCCGGCCGCGACTTCCGCCTGACCGACGTCCACGGGAGCGTCGTCGAAGGGATCCTGGCTTGACGGGGGTGACACCCGCCGCACCAGGTGCGGTCATCTCACGATGAGGCGACCGCGTCTGTCGTCGCGGCCGAAAGGCGAGACGATCAGGCTCTCGACCCGCAGCGCCCCGATCCCGGATCCCGAAGCGGCGCTCGTCGGAAAACCCATACCCCTCCGTTACAGCGACTTGTGGAGGTCCCCTCTTTCCGCGGAGGCGACCCCGACCGGGGGAGGTTCGACTTCGATCTCGAAGATCCGCTCCTCCCCACACCCCCCCGAGCCGGCCGCCACAGCGACCGTTCCACCTGAGGCCGCGCCGGAGCCGGCCTCCGCGACTCCCACCCCGCCCGCCGTCACACGCCGGAGAGGATCGCCCGATGCCCAAGACGCTCGAATCACGGAGTAGGCGGCTGCGGCCGCTCGTCGTCCTCATCGCTCTCGGGATCGCCGCGGGGGCCGACGACGACGGGGCTGCGGCCGAACTTCCGACGACCGACGTGGGCGCCGCGCGCGCGGACGTCACCCCCGACTACTCGATCCGTTTGAGCGGCTACGGGGCTCGGACGACGGGCTCGGTCGGGGTCGACCAGAAGATCTGGGCCAAGGCCCTGGCGATCGGCTCGGACGCGGAAGGGCCGAGGGTGCTCGTCTCGGTCGACAACCTGGGCGTCCCGGACGCCGTGGTCGAGGAGGTCGCCGGCAGACTGAGGCGTCATGCGGGCATCCCCCGCGAACGCTTCGTGGTCTCGTCGTCGCACACGCATAGCGCCCCTTGCGTCTCCGGCTGCGCCGACAACATCTTCTCCAGGGCCGTCCCCGACCACGAGCTGGCGACGATCCGCCGCTACACGGGAGAGCTGACCGACCGCATCGAGGAGGTCGCCGTCGCCGCGCTCGCGGCGCGGGCGCCGGCGCGGCTCGCTTGGTCGGAGGGACGCGCCGGATTCGCGCGCAATCGTCGGACGCGGGGAGGGCCCGTCGACCACGCCCTTCCGGTCTTGAAGGCGACCGGGAGGGACGGCAAAATCCTGGCGATCCTGCTCAACTACGCGTGCCACTGCACGACGGTCGTTCCGGCCGACAATACGATCCACGGCGACTGGGCCGGCGTCGCCCAGGAGGAGGTCGAGCGCGAGCTGCCCGGCGCGATGGCGCTGACGGTCATCGGCTGCGGCGCCGATTCCGACCCGTCGCCTCGCGAAACGCCCGGGGCTGTGGAGAAGCACGGACGAGAGATCGCCCAGGAGGTCAAACGCATGCTATCCGGGACCTGGATCGACCTGCCCGCGCCGCCCGAGGCCCGGTTCCGGCGGGTCAAGGTTCCCCTCGACGCGCCGCCCACCCGCGCGCAGCTCGAAGCGACCGTGAAGGCGGGCGGCCACGGGGCCTACAACGCCTCGACCCAACTGGCCCGGCTCGATCGCGGCGAGCCGCTCCAGGAGGCGCTCGACTACCCCGTCCAGACCTGGAGGTTCGGCGACCGGCTGGTCATGGTCTTCCTCGCGGGCGAGGTCGTCGTCGACTACGCCCTCCGGCTCAAGACCGAGCTGGACGCGAGCCGCGTCTGGGTCACGGCCTATTCCAACGACGTCCCGTGCTACATCCCGTCCGAGCGCGTGCTCCGGGAAGGGGGATACGAAGGGGGCGAGGCCATGGCCTACTACGGCCGGCCCGCCCGGCTGAAGGCGGGGGTCGAAGACCTGATCGTCTCGACCGCGCTCGGCCTCGTCCCCGAGGAGTTCCGGTCCGGGCGGAAGGTGGACGTCGAGGCCCCGCCGCCGATGTCGCCCCAGGACTCGTTGCGGTCGATCCGCGTCAAGCCGGGTCTCCGCGTGGAGCTCGTCGCTTGCGAGCCCCTGGTCGTGGCCCCCGTGGCGATCGACTTCGCGGCCGACGGCTCGCTCTGGGTCTGCGAGATGCGCGACTACCCGAGCGGGATGGACGGCAAGTACAAGCCGGGCGGCGTGATCAAGCGGCTTCGCGACTCCGACGGCGACGACCGCTACGACACGGCCGTGAACTTCCTCGAAAACGTCCCGTTCCCCACCGGGGTCATGGCGTGGCGCAATGGCGCCCTGATCTGTTCGGCGCCCGACGTGATCTACGCCGAGGACCTCGACGGCGACGGCAAGGCCGACCTGAAGAAGGTCCTCTTCACCGGCTTCGAGACGGGCAACTACCAGGGCCGAGTCAACGGCCTGTCGTACAACATGGACAACTGGATCTACGGCGCGAACGGGATCATCGGCGGCGTGATCAAGGGGGACGTCTCCGGGCGGATCGTCGACCTCGGCGTCCGCGACTTCCGACTCCGGCCCGACGACGGCCGGCTGGAGCTGGCCTCAGGGCAGTCGCAGAGCGGCCGCGTCCACGACGACTGGGGCGCCCAGTTCGGCAACAACAACGGCAACTGGCTTTTCCAGTTCCCCATGCCCGAGCACGCCGCTCGTCGCAATCCCTGGGTCGCCCCGCCGCCACCGCTCGTCGACGTCCCTCGTTACGACGAACGCCACCGGCTCTTCCCGATCAGTCGCACGCTGGAGCGCTTCAACGACCCCCAAACCGCCGATCACGCCACGTCCTCGTGCGGGCCGTGCATCTACCGCGACACCCTGCTCGGCGCCGAGTACGCGGGTGATGCGTTCGTCTGCGAGCCGGTGCACAACGTCGTCCATCGCGAGGTCCTCGATCCCGACGGCGTCCTGTTCGCGGGTCGGCGCGCCGACGACGAACAGGCCTCGGAGTTCCTCGCTTCGACCGACAACTGGTTCCGCCCCGTCCAGGCGCGCGCCGGGCCCGACGGCGCGCTCTACGTCGTCGACATGTACCGGTTCGTCATCGAGCACCCGCGATGGATCAGCCCCGACCGGCTCGCGAAGCTCGACGTGCGGGCCGGCGAGGACAGGGGCCGCATCTACCGCGTCGTCGTCGGCGCCAGGCGGCCCCGGCGCGTCCCCGACCTCGATCGGCTGGCGACCCCGGCGCTCGCCGAGGCCCTCGACTCGACCAACGGAACCCTGCGCGACCTCGTCCAGCGCGTCCTAGTCCACCGCGGCGACCGCTCGGCCGTGCCCGCGCTGGAGAAGATAGCCGCCGCGAGCGCGCGTCCCGAGGCCAGGGCCCAGGCCCTCTGGGCGCTTGACGGCCTGGGAGCCCTGACGCCGACGGCCGTCCGCGCCGCGCTGGCGGATGCGTGTCCGGCCGTCCGCGGCCAGGCCGTGCGACTCGCCGAACCCTGGCTGGGCAAGGACGAGGAATTGGCCCGGAAGGTCCTGGCGCTGGTGGACGACCCCGACGTCCTCATCCGGTTCCAGCTCGCGATGAGCCTCGGCGAGTGGGACGACCCGCGAGTCGGCGAGGCGCTCGGCCGGCTGGCGGTCGCGACGCCGGCGGACCTCTGGGTCGCGGCGGCGATCCTCAGTTCGGCCAAGGGGAAGAGCGCCCCGATCCTCGCGGCGCTCGTCTCGCCTGGGGCGGACGCCGGGGCCCGATCCTCGATGATCGGGCCGCTGATCGCCACCCTGGCGAACTCCGGCCCCCCCGCAGAGCTCGCCGAGGCGACGGCGGCGATCGCCCGCCCTGAGTCCGACGGAACCTACGCGCCGTGGCGGTTCGCGGCGCTGGCGGAGGTCCTCGACGCCGGCGGGAAGATCCCGGACGATCGCCGGGGCGGCCTCCTCCCCATCCTCGACGCCGCGCGTCGCACCGCCGACGATGCGGAGGCGGCCGCCGCGAGCCGGGCGACGGCCGTGCGGCTGATCGGACGCGACGCGGGCCGGCGCGGCGAGGATCGCGCGGCGTTGATCGCGCTGCTCGATCCGAGGAACCCGCGCGCGGTCCAGTCGGCGGCGGTCCGCGGACTGGCCGGGCTCGCCGACGCGGAGTCGGCCGAGGGGATCTTGAGGGAGTGGGATTCGCTCGACCCGACCCTCCGTTCGGAATGCCTCGACCTCCTGCTCAGCCGGCCCGTCCTGGTGGAGGTGGTCCTCTCGACGATCGAGCGAGGGGGCCTCGCGGCGTCCGAGATCGGCGCGACGCATCGCCAGCGGCTCCTCGAACACGAGGACCCTTCCGTGCGCGACCGTTCTTCACGCGTGCTCGCGAGGTCCCGGACGCGCCAGGACGTGGTGGACTCCGCCATGCCCGCCCTCGCGCGCCCCGGGGACGCCGCGCGGGGCCGGGAGGTGTTCGCACGCCTCTGCGCCGCCTGCCACAGGCTGGCGGGGAAGGGGCAGGAGGTCGGGCCGGACTTGGCGGCGCTGACGGACAAGAGCCTCTCGGCGCTGACCGTCGCGATCCTGGACCCGAACCGCGACGTCGAGGCCCGATACGTCAACGTCACCGCGGCGCTCCGGGACGGCCGCGTCCTGACCGGCCTGATCTCCTCGGCGAGCGGAGATGCGATCACGCTGAAGCGGCAGGACGGGCTCTCCGACGTCGTCCTCCGCTCCAACCTCGAATCGATCCGTTCCTCGGGCCGCTCGCTCATGCCCGAGGGGCTCGAGAACGACCTGAAGGGGACGGACTTGGCCGATCTCGCGGCCTTTATCGCCGGCCGGCCCAAGAACGTTGAAGGCAACCGACCCGAGATGGTCGCCCAGGAGGCGGACGGCTCGATCACCCTGACGGCCAAGACCTCCGAGATCCACGGCTCGTCCCTGACCTTCGAGACGCAGTTCGAGAACCTCGGCCTCTGGCACGGCGACGACGATTACGCCGCCTGGTCGATCCGGCTGGAGAAGCCGACGTCGTTCACCGTAGCGATGCAGTGGGCCTGCGCCGACGAGTCGGCGGGCGGCCGGTTCCGGATCGACGTGGGGGGCGAGAAGATCGAGGGATTCGTCGGCGGGACGGGCTCGCGGTCGTGGGCGAACTACCGCTCGATCTTCGTCGGCGAGGTCGACCTGCCGGCGGGCTTCCACACGCTCTCCATCCGGCCGGCGCGACCGCTCCACGGGGCCTTTCTAGACTTGAAGTCGATCGTGCTGAGCCCGAGGCCTTGAGCCTCGACCCCGGCCGGCCCGATCGGACGATACGCCGAAGCCTTCCCAGTCACCGCCCCTAGAAGCCCCGACACCATGAAGCCATAAGGATGTTGAAGTGGATCATTGCGCAGTCGATCGAGGGCCGAATTTCATGGATGTCCGCCCGGCGGTCGGTGCGGAATCGGAGGCGGCGGTGATGGGCGAGCCGTGAGAGCGAACGCTCGACGACCCAGCGGAACTCGCCCAGGCCGCTGCCGTGGGCCGTCCCGCGTCGGGCGATCCGAGGCCGGATGCCCCTCGCCCGCGGGCGGCCGCGGAAGGCCTTGGAATCGTAATCGCGGTCCGCGAGCAGTTCTTTCAGCCGCCGTCGCGGCTGGCCGGGACGGTCGCCGACCGGCGGCACGCGGCCGTCGACGACCACGTGGTGGTTGCTCCCCTCCCCTTCTTCCGCCGGTCGACCGGGCTCGGGCCGGTCCGCTCGCCGCTGTAGAGCTTCTCGGAAGTTCAGCGGCAGCGGTTCTGCCGAAACATAAAGCCGCTTATACGAATGATCCCTCGACTGCCTCGGCGGGGCACCCGAAGGGCGGATACGCCATAAGAATAATCGCCACATTTTAACGTCTGCAACCATTATTCACATCATCAGACCCGCTGACGATGTCGGCAGTGGAGAAAATCCGCGACGCTGTGATGGCACTCCCCTAATCTCGGAGGGCGGTCGAGGCTCAATAGACGGGCGTCACGAGGACAGCCCGCGAGTTCTCCGACCTACCGACGATACAATCCCACGAGCGACGAATACCGCGAACTACTGCGGGCGTACCTCGAGTTCCAGACGAGACCGATCACCGCCCCGAATTCTCGACGCCCGTTAGAATTACAGGACAGCGAGAATCGACGAGCCGCCTGCCTGGGGCGAGTCCGTCGGTTGCGGCTATTTCGTCATGTCCTCGGCAGGAAGACCGCCGGCGGGACGTTGAAGAAGCGAGCGAGGTCGACGACTTGGGACTTGGTGAGGTTTCGGGCGCCGCGAAGTACGGCGGAGACGGTGGACTGCGAGATGCCGACCTCGTCCCGGAGGACGGTCTGGCTGACCCCTTTTTGCTCCATCAACAAGCCGAGGACGTCGGCCTCGGAGGCGTCCGGGATCGGGCGCGTCCTGGCCTCGTAAGCCTCGACGAGGCCCGTGAGGACGGCCAGATACGATTCCGCGCCCTCGTCCAGGTCCCGACACATCAGAGTCTCGACCGTCGCCAACGCCTCGCCGAGGTGGGCGTCGTCCCGGATGGGTTGCAGCGGGAACTTCTTCACCAGGGCGAGATATTTCCGAAGGTGAACGAGGGGCGCGAGGGACGCCTTCGCCATCCCGCCGGACGAGGCTGGAAGAACGGCGGCCTCGTGCCCCTTCGGGACCTTGGCCCGTGATCCTTTCTTGACGGTCATCGTCTTCCACCTTTCTTAAGGGCCTTGCCACCAGGCTTATCTTTCGGCGACGCGGCCGCCCCCGCCTTGGATTTCCTGGGCGGGCCGGGCTCATGGCACCCGCATTGGTCGGGCCATAGATCCCTGTCGTATTCCTCGTGGTCCATCACCCGCTTGATGAACACGATGGATCGGGCGAAATCGACCTTGGCGATGATCCGATAGTGATTGCCGCCGACGTCGAAGACGAAGCAATCGCCGACCTTGTCGGCCGCGCGGAACGTCTGCTGGAGTTCCCCGAAGTCGGCCCAGACCATCGCCTCGGTGAGTTTGTACCAGGCTCTCATGCGGGACTCGGCCTGAGGATCCCCCGGCCGAGATCGCCAGAAGTCTCGCAGCGGCGCCAAGGTCATTACGTGCATATCGGTTTCCCGGAAGTCGCGGCGGCCCTGAGCCTACTATCGCAGGATGCGTTGACCGCGTCCAGGGCAAGTATCGCGTATTGCGATAGAATGGTCCTGTAATCGCCGGGGGTCGAAGGCCTGGAGGCCCGCCCGACGCAGTCCGGCGCGCATGCAAGCCGGGGCCTTGTCGCAACGTTGGGAGAGGGCGAAGCCGGGGTGGATCGGCTCAAGTCGAGCCGAACCAGTATAAAGCCCATTATCGGACCCAGCCGGCCGACGAAATTCCGGGAGATTCAAGTCCTGCTCAGGCCGAGCGTCGCCCCGCGCATGACGACGGCCGAGCCCGTCGATCGCGCGAGGAGCGCGGCCGCTTCGTCTTCGTCTTCGTCTTCGTCGGGTCGTCAGTCGGTGACGCTCTGCGTCGCCGGGGCACGACGCTCAGGACGCCGAGAGCCCCGACGCCCAGCATCGCCAGCGAGGCCGCCTCGGGGACGGCGGCGAGATCGACGCAGTCGACGATCATGTCGCTGTCGAGGGTGACGGCGCCGTTGCGGGCCAGCGCGCTCCCGTTGATGATGCTCGCATCGGTGTTCAGGGTGATGCTCGTCAGGGCGAGGATGTGGCCGGCGAAATCCGTGCCCGTGCCCAGCGTCGCCGAGCTGCCGACCTTCCAGAAGACGTTGGATCCAGGAGGCACGCTTCCTGCGTCGACCACCGACACCGACGAGCCGCTGGCCGTCGAGAGGGTGCTGCCCTTCTGGAAGACGAGCTGGACATTCGCTTCGCCCTGGGCGTCGAGCGTGTGGGTCCCCGTCAGCTGGGCCGACGACGACAAGAAGTAGACGCCCGGCAGGAGCACCAAGCCGCCCAGGTTCATGCTCGACAGGTCCTGCGTGGGCGCCAGCGCCGCCGCGGCGTTATAGGCCGTCGTCCGATCGAGCTGGTCCTGCGCCGCCACGGCGTCCCCGACGGGCTTCGTGTAGGGAGCCACCAGGCTCCCCGGCGGGAAGCGGTGACAGCCGCCCCAGGGCTGACGCCCAAGTCGCCGCCGTCGATGACGGAGGGCCCGGTGTCGGTCACCGTCGCGCCCGCCAGGACGGCGAAGTCCCCCCTCCGTCCCCAGGACGATGTCGGCCTGCGCCCGCGTCGAGACGTCGACGGCGGCCAGCGTCGGCAAGCTCATGGTCGTCGACTTCATGCAACCCATCGATTTTAAGGTGGTCGATACTTGGATGCGTCGGGATCGCTGCCGCCAGGCGATGCGAGGCCGCCTGAAGGTATGGACGCGCCGCCTTCTCAGGCGGGGCGTGCATTAATTAATTATGTGCTAATATATAGTCTAGAGAATATTGCGTTTCGCATCATCGTTTCCGGGTCCTCTTGATATTCGAGCCTCGCCGGCAGGAGGGCGGACGGGCGCGACTTGGGCGCCGCGGGCCCCTCCTTCCGGATCGAATGCGGTCCACGGCTCGACGCGATGGGGAGATCAGCACAAGCGAAGTCGAGACATCAAAATCTTGTAGATATAATTTATTTGCGTATCATTATGTAATAAAAATCTGATGATAGATATCACCGGATCTCCGGAAACCCAGCCCGGCCTTCATCCAAGGAGCTTTCTGCGTGATCTCTTCCGAGTTGAAGCAGGGCGACGCCGACCGCTTGGAGGAGATCCGGCGCGAGAAATCGGCGAAGGGCGCCCTCCGGCCCGTAAAGGCGATCGTTGACCGGCCCCCGGCCCCGCCGGCGAGCGAGCCGATTCGGGAAGCCCCCGCCCCCTGCGCCGCGGTCTCACCCCTCCACGCCCGCCGCAGGCGGGGCCGGCAGACGGGCCGATTGGACATCCCGGCGTTCGCCGTCGACGACGTCGGCGAGCGGTTGAAGGTGAAGCGGGACCGGAGATGGAAGGCCAAGGAAGGCGCCTGAGGAGATCCCGCTCTCACGCCGCGCAAGCTGAGGCCAAGACAACGTGACACTTGAGCACGGCCTCGGACCTGACCGCCTCCCTGCCGGCGTACCTGAGCCATTGCCTTTCCTTACTCGGTGAGCCTCGCCGCGGCCTCCTTGAGCTTGCCGGCGTCGACGAGGGCCTCCCCGGTCCTCGCGACCTTGCGCGGCTCGCCCTTCTCGGGCTTCGACTCGTCATCGGCCAGCGTCCCGTGACCTCGGCCTTGAGTACGCAAGGCTCACGGGTTCCGGCTGGGGATGGACGCAAACCGCCTGATGAACCCTGGGACACCCGGCGTCGCGTGTCTCATATCGGCACTTGATTGACCAGCGTCCCCGAGCCGGCTAACATGAGCCGCGGCACCTTTGACGAAAAGAGTGAGGAGGAGTGAGGAGGCGACGTCGCATTTCATCTACCTCGGTCCACCGGAGGTCAAACGCATGTCACGTCGAATGTTGCGCTTCGTTTTCTTTTGCGGCATCGCCGCTCGTCTCGCGGTCCCGGCCCACGCCGGATTCATGTCGGGGAAGATCATCGTCGACGCAACGGGCGTCGCCGGCATGGAAGAGTCGATCAGAGTCAAGTCGACGGTCGTCGCCCCCCCTCGGGGGTCATCAACCGAGCAAGTCAAATTCACACCGGCGGCCGCGGATGTCGCCAACGCCGCCGCCAAGGCCGCCTTCATCGCCGCCCAGATCAACGCCCAGTCCGTCAATCAGACCGCTGCGGCCGTAGCAGGCGTGGTGACTGTGACCCCGGTAGCTGGGAGGGAACTCGACAAGATCTCTTTCAACCCCGGCAAATCGGGGGAGGTCCTACGGATAAACCCTGAACAGCTGTCCGCGGGATTGGGCCTCAATTATGATCTCGAGTTGACCGGCGTGGCGACTCTGGGCTTCGCAGGGACCGCGACACTTTCGATCGGCGGCCCCGGCGGCGGCGATTTTTCGACTCTGACGAGCGGCCTGACTGCCAGCCAGATCCTTCTCGATCTCGAGACGCAAATCAACACCACGACCTCGCTCGGTGCCATGATCATCGGCAATAGCCTCATCCTGACCAATGTCACCACGAGCAACGACATTGCCGCGCTCGTGACCGACTCTGGTTTCTCCTATTCCTACGGCGTCACGGCGGTCCCCGAGCCCTCGACGCTCGCGATGGGCGCGACGGCCGCGCTGGCGGGCCTGGCGGCCCTGCGACGTCGCCGCGTCTGACACCCGCAGGCACCACTCGATGCGGAATCACCACCCCCGAGCCCCACGTGAGCAGGGACGGCGTGACGGGCTCCATCGCCCGCATCCGCTCCATCTGCTCGGTGAGGCCGGGGTTGTAGGCGGAGCCGAAGACCTGGGCCGCGATGGCGTCGAGTTTCTGGGCAAGCGTCGCGGCGGCCGCTTGCCCCTGATCCTGTTTCCCTCCGCTCGGGCGGGTCGGGGTGATCTACCGGCCGCGCCTCGGCAGCTCCTGCCATTGCAGTTGCTCGGCCTGCTGACGGTTCACAAACTGCATCAGCTGGAGAAGCCGAGCCTGCTGCTGGGCGAACGCTTGTAAGGCGGCCCCGACGCCGTCGCCGATCTGCTCCAGATCAGCCCTGATCTGGCGGTTCTCGGCGAGAACCCTCTGGAGTTCGGCCTCGCCGGCGCGTCCCTGGCGGGCCTGGAACTCGACCCGGTTGTCGCGGGCCAAGGCCTCGCCATCGACGGGGAGGAATCCACCGTTGTTGGCGCACGCGAAGTTCCGGTCTTCGAACGCGGCGGCTTCACGGGCTTGCTGCCTGCGGAAAGGAGCCGGGGCCCTCGCCGCAGTCGCGAAGATCTAGAGGTCGTTCGTGACGCTGTTGAGATTCGCCGCGAATCCGCCGCTCGTGCTCGTGACGTCCTGAATGGCGTAGCTGAGGTTGTAGACGCCCTGCCCCCGGTTCGCCGCCGAGGTCCCGCCGCCGGACGCCCGGTTGCCCCCAGCAACGACTCGTTTCGGGCCACGAGCGAATTGAGAATTCGCGGCGTCGTGAGCGCCGTATCTGATCTGCGACGGCCGCACAAAGGCTGATCGTTCGGGAGCACGGCCGAGGCGTGTCATGAGCGAGGCTGGAGGCTCGTTTCGACCCTTCGTCCCGGGGCGAGCGCCATCGCAACCGAGCGATCGGTTTCGGGGCGGATCTGCCAACCGGCCGTCGCTCCGGTGATTTTGCCGCGTAACTGTCGAAACCGAAAGGCGGGGCGGTCGCCGATTTTCGTCCGCCGCGAGGCGACATGTTCGATGGTAGCACTCGCATCAAGAGCCCTGGTCATGTATCGTCGAGGACCGATCAAGGAGATCCCCATGATGATCGAGTCATTCGACCTGAAAATTCCCGCCGTCGCGGCCCTCGTCCTGGTGGGGTTCCTCCCCATTTCCGCTCGGTCGCAAGAAGCCCCGTCACGGGCCGACGCCGACGCGAGGTTGGTCGGCTCGGAGGGCGTTCGCGAGCTCGACGAGGCGTCCGGCTATCGCTGGACGACGACCGTCGCGGCCAGCGACTCCGCCGCGCCGGGCCGAAACTCTGCGGGCTGGACGAGAAAGCATGGCTTCACTCGCGTCGCTCTTTCCGGCGAGCCGTCTCCCCTGGATTTCGTGACCCGGGGCGGCAAGTCGGCCGTCCTGCTCGACGGCTATTGGCGGGTTCCGAGCCGGCCGAGGTCGGGTGGCCAGGCCGGGGCGCCGGGCGGCGGAGAACTCCGGACGATCGCCGGATTTCGACCGCCCGTCGTCCAAGCGGAGGAACTGCTCGGCGCCGCTACCGAGGTGCGACATGAGGGCGACCGGGTGAAGGCCGTCCTGCCCCCCGAGTCCGCCGCCGCGCTCCTCGACCTGGAGGCGCCCACGCGGCGAGGCAGCCGACGCGTCGAAGCGCCGATCAAGGGCCCGCACGGATCCGTCGAGTTCCACATCGTGGACGGCCTCCTGACCGAGTACGCTTTGACGCTCGGCGGGTCGCGACGCATCGGCGACCGCGAGGTCGCTCTCGACCGGACGATCACCACGAGGATCGTCGACGTCGGCGTCGCGAAGGTTGACGTCCCGGAAGACGCCCGGGAGATCGTCGAGGCGCTCGTCGCCGGGCAGGAGCCGAAGGTTTTCGCCCCTGAGGACGGGTTCCGCAGGCTGTTCGACGGCCGCAGCCTCAGCGGATGGGAGGGCCGGCCGGGCTTCTGGTCGGTGGAGGACCACGCGATCGTCGGCCGGACCACGAAGGATCATCCGACGAAGGGGAACACGTTCCTCTTCGCGAAGTCGGCCGGTGCGAACCTCATCGTCGACGATTTCGAGTTGCGGCTGGCCTTCAAGATCACCGCCGACAACGCCACGGGCTTCGCCAACTCGGGGATCCAATATCGCAGCCGCGATCGCGGCGATTTCGTGGCCGCCGGTTACCAGGCCGACATGGAAGCCGGTCCGCGTTACTCGGGCATCCTCTATGACGAGGCGGGCGGCGCGGGCGGGCGCGGGATCATGGCCGATCGCGGCGAGAAGGTCACCTGGACCGCCGACGGCCGCAAGGACGTCACAGGTCGTCTGGGCACGTCCGAGGAGATCGGGGCCAAGATCAAGAAGGACGACTGGAACGAGTACGTCGTGATCGCACGAGGAAACCATCTCCAGCATTTCACCAACGGCGTCCCGACCGTGGACGTCTACGACGAGGACGCGGCGAAGCGGCTCGATTCGGGGATCCTCGCTCTCCAGCTCCACGCGGGCGAGCCGATGACGGTCCGGTTCAAGGACGTGCGCATCAAGTCGCTGCGATCGGCCTCGGAGTCGGCCGCCGGCAACGTGAGGGTCGCCAAGGGGTTCAAGCTCGACCAGATCTACTCGGTCCCGAAGGAGTCTCAGGGCTCGTGGGTGGCGCTCTGCGTCGACCAGAAGGGCCGACTGATCGCCGCCGACCAGCGGGGCAAACTCTACCGCATGACGACCCCACCCCTCGACCGCAGCTCCGAGGTCGAGCCCGAGGCGATCGGCGTCGACCTGGCGGGCGCGCACGGCCTGCTCTATGCCTTCGACAGCCTCTACGTGATGGTGAACGAGGCGGGGACGCACGGCCTTTACCGCGTCCGCGACACCGACGGCGACGACCGTTACGACGAGGTCAAGCTCCTCCGCGAGATCAAGGGGGGCGGCGAGCACGGCATGCACTCGATCCTCCTGTCGCCGGACGGCAAGTCGCTGTTCGTCGTCTGCGGCAATTCGACCGAGCTGACGAAAGTCGACACGTCGCGCCTGCCCCTCAACTGGGGCGAAGACAACCTGGCGACCCGCGTCCCGACCGGCTTCATGGACGACTCGCTCGCGCCCCAGGGCTGGATCGCCCGCACCGACCCGGACGGCAAATCATGGGAGCTGGTCGCGGCCGGCCTGAGGAACCCGTTCGACCTCGCCTTCAACCGTGAGGGCGAGCTGTTCACATACGACGCGGATATGGAGTGGGACATCGGCGAGCCCTGGTACCGGCCCACGCGCATCAACCACGTGATCAGCGGCGCCGAATACGGCTTCCGAAACGGGTCGGGCAAGTGGCCCGCCTACTACATCGACAGCTTCGGCGCGGTCGTCGACATCGGCCCGGGATCGCCCACGGGGATCACATTCGGCTACGGGGCGAAGTTCCCGAAGAAATACGAGGACGCCCTCTTCATCTGCGATTGGAGTTTCGGGAAGCTCCGCGCCGTGCACTTGCGGCCCGACGGCGCCAGTTACGCCGGCGAGGTCGAGGAGTTCATCAGCGGTCAGCCCCTGCCGGTGACCGACGTGGTGATCAACCCGAAGGACGGCGCGATGTACCTCGCCGTCGGGGGCCGCGGGGCCCAGTCGGCCCTCTACCGCGTGACCTACGTCGGCGGCGAGGTCCCGCAGCCGATCCCGGTCCAGCCGGGCTCCACGATGCGCGACCTGCGGCGCAAGCTCGAAGGCTACCACGGCCACGCCGACGCCGCCGCGATCGACGCCGCCTGGCCGTACCTCTCGGATCAGGATCGCGCCATCCGCTACGCCGCCCGCATTGCCCTGGAATGGCAGGACCCGGCGACCTGGCGGACGAAGGCCCTCAAGGAGTCCGACCCACGCAAGGCGATCGCGGCCCTCGTCGCCCTTTGCCGGGACAGCGGGAAGGACGAACCGCATCGCAAGGCGGACGATCCCAGACCGGATCCTGCGCTCCAGGGGGAGATCCTAAAAGCCCTGGATTCGATCGACTGGTCAAGCCTCGGCCGCATGGATCGCGTCGACCTGCTGCGCGCCTACGCCCTGGCGTTCACGCGCCTGGGCCGGCCCGACGAGGAGGCTGCCCGGCGGTTGGCCGCTCGGCTCGACGCTTTCTTCCCCTCGAAGGCCGTCGAATCCGATTACCTGCTGGCGGAAATCCTCTCCTATCTCCAGGCCCCGACGGCCGCCCCGAAGATCATGGCGGCCCTGCGCGACGCCCTGACGCAGGAGGAAAAGGTCCAGTACGCCCTGATTCTCCGCGGGCTCAAGGCCGGCTGGACGCGGCCGCTCCGCGAGGAGTATTTCCGCTGGTTCGTCACCGAGGCCGCGACCTTCCGCGGGGGCAACACCTTCGCGAGCTCGCTCCAGACGATCAAGAACCAGGCGATCGAGTCGCTTAGCGAGGAAGAGCGGACGGCTCTCAAGCCGATCCTGGACGCCCGCCCCTCGACGAAGTCGCCACGCGATCTGCTGGCGGCGCGGAAGACCGTCAAGGAGTGGACCCTCGCTGAGTTGGTCCCCATCGTCGAACGCGGCATGGGCGAGAAGCGCGACCTGGACCGCGGCCGGCGGCTCTTCGGCTCGGTGGCATGCGCCTCGTGTCATCGCTGCGGATCGGACGGCGGCGGGGTCGGCCCGGATCTCACGGCCGTTTCGGGCCGATTCAACGTCCATGACCTGCTCGAATCGATGGTCGAGCCGAGCAAGGTGATCAGCGACCAGTACGCCGCCGTCGTCATCGCCAAGACCGACGGCCAGGTGGTCACGGGCCGCGTGGGCAACGTCTTCGGCGACACCCTGAGCGTCGTCGAGGACATGTTCGACCCGGGCCACTTCACCAACGTGAAGCGTGCGGACATCGACGAGATGAAGGCGTCGCCGATCTCGCAGATGCCCGTCGGCCTGCTTTCGAGCCTCACGGAGGACGAGATCCAGGACCTCGTGGCGTTCCTCCTCGTCCGCAGCGATGCCCGGGGCGCTCCACCTCGGCCGTGAGTGCCCCGGCGCATCCGTCGCATGGGAGGGCTATAATCCGCGCTCAGGACCGGGGAATGTCCAACCCGGCCAGGAGCAAACGGCTCTGGCCCTCCTTCACGATCTCTTCGAGGATATCGCCATGAGATACGCCCTGGCGTCCGTCGCCGCGTTCGTCGCGCTGTCGCTCCCCGCTTCCGCCCAGGACCGGTCGCACCGGCTCTTCAACGGCCGCGACCTGTCGGGGTGGAAAGCGATCTCCGACAAGGAGAACGCCGACGCGGCCGCCACCTGGAGCGTCGTCGACGGCGTGCTCAAATGCACCGGCGAGCCGGCCGGGTATCTCAAGACCGACGACGAGTACAGCGACTACGTCCTGTCGCTGGAGTGGCGCTGGCCGAAGGGGAGCAAAGGGGGGAACAACGGGGTCCTCGTGCATACCTCCACCCCCCGGGCGCTCGGCGTCTGGCCCAAGTCGATCGAGGTGCAGCTCTATGCGGGCAACGCGGGCGACCTATGGGTGATCGGCACCGACCTCGACGTCCCCGACGAGGCGAGCCGCAAGGAGGATCGTCGGCACAAAAACCTGACCGACGGCTCCGAGAAGCCGATCGGCGAGTGGAATCGCATGGAGATCACCTGCGAGGGCTCCACGATGCGGGTGAAGGTGAACGGCGATCTGGTCAATGAGGCGACCAACTGCACCGTCTCGCGGGGCGCGATCAGCCTGCAGTCCGAAGGGACGCCGATCGAGTTCCGCAACATCGTGATCACCCCGTTGAAGCCCTGAAGGCGTTCGCGAGCGATCTCGACCTCAGGCCGCACCGTCCTCGTCGTCCTCTCGGGAAGACGATTCTCCGGTGCGGCCTTTCTTCGGGTCTTGATCCCGCGTCGAGGGAGCATCGCGATGGGGCGGGACCTGGCCGGCCGCCTCGACGACCATTCCCTCGTCGGCCGGTTCCATCCGCTGACCGCTGGCCCCCGCCATGCCGGTCTGACTGGTCTTCTCCTCGCTCGCCATCCTGCACCTCCTTTGCAATCGAGATCGCCTGAGTTCCCTGCTCGACCATGTGCGATTCGCGTGCCAGGGTGCATCGACGGAGTTTTCTCGAACCGCCTAGACGTTCGCGGGTTCGTCGGGTGTTCGCCAACCCGGCCGCGATTCCCTAGAATGAGGGTCGGAAGCGGGTCGTGGACGCTCGCGGCGCAGGGGCGAGACGAATCATGCAGCCGAACCAGGAAGAGAAGCCCTCCCCTCCCCCTCCCGGCGACGAAGAATGGACGCGAGATAGCGAGGAAGTCCGGACGAGCGAGGCTCGCTTCCGCAACCTGTTCCGCTCGATGGACCAGGCGTCCTGCGTCGTCGAGATCCTGTTCGACGGCTCCGGCAAGGCCGTTGATTTCCGGTTCCTCGAAGCCAACCCGGCGTTCGAGAGGCATACCGGACTCAAGGACGTGGTGGACCGGACGGTGCGGGAGCTGGCGCCGGGGCTCGAAGATTTTTGGTTCGAGACCTATGGTCGAGTCGCCGAGAGTGGCGAGCCGGCTCGGTTCGAGAGGATCTCGGAGCGACTGGGAGGCCGCTGGTTCCACGTCGACGCCTTCCGGCTCGGCGGCCCGGATTCCCGCCAGGTCGCCATCATGTTCAGCGACGTCAGCGACCGCAGGAGGGTCGAGGGAGAATTGCGGCAGAGCGAGGAGCGGCATCGGAGCATCCTCGAGAGCATCACCGACGGCTTCTTCGCCGTGGACCGGGATTGGCGGTTCACCTACGTCAACCCGCAGTTCGAGCGCATCCTCGACCAGTCCGCGGGCGACGTCCTGGGCGAGTCCCTCTGGGTCCTGTACCCGGGCCTCGCCGAGAGCGAATTCGGGGAGATCTATCGCCGGGTCGCGGCCACCCGCGTGGCCGAGTCGGCTACCGCGCACTACGCGGACTTCGACCGCTGGTTCGAGTTCAACGCCTACCCGGCGGTCGACGGCCTGTCCGTCTACTTCCGGGACGTCACCGACCGCATGCTGGCGGAGCAGGCGCTGCGAGCCAGCGAGCGACGATTCCGAGAATTGGCCGACGCCGCCCCGGCCATCCTCTGGGTGACCGAACCCGACGGCCGGTGCACGTTCCTCTCGCGCGGCTGGCACGAGCTCACCGGCCAGGCCGAGGAGGAGGCCCTGGGGATCGGGTGGGTCGACGCCTTGCATCCCGAAGACCAGGTCGCGTCGGGACGCGCCTTCCTCGCCGCCAACGAGCGGCGCCAGATGTTCCGGTGTGAGTATCGCGTCCGCCGCCCGGACGGGTCGTACCGCTGGGCCCTCGACGTCGGCCGCCCGCGGTTCGCGTCGGACGGCTCGTTCCTCGGGTTCGTGGGATCGGTCATCGACGTCCACGAACGGAAGCTGGCCGAGGAGGAGACGCGGCGGCTCGACGCCCGGGTCAACCTGGCTCTCGACTCCGCCCGGCTGGGCACCTGGAACATCGATCCCGCCACGGAAGCGTTGGAGACCGACGACCGGTTCCGGGCCATCTTCGGCGTTGCCGGCGACCATTGTTCATACCAGGACGCCGTCGCCATCGTCCACCCGGACGACCGGGCTCGGGTCCTCGAGGCGATCCTGGCCTCGACGCGCCCCGACGACCCGCAGCCGTACTCGCTCGAATATCGGGTCGTCCACGCCGACGGCTCGGTCCGGTGGGTCTACGTCGAGGGCCGCTCTAATTTCACGGGCGAGGGGTCGGGCCGACGGCTCGCGAGCTTCGACGGCACGATCGCCGACGTCACGGAAAAGAAACGCGCCGAGGACGAGCGCCGAGAGCTGACGGCCCGGATCGGGCTCCAGGCGCGGATCTTCGACACCGCCCTCTCGAACTCGCCCGACTTCATCTACACCTTCGATCTGGCCGGCCGGTTCACCTACATCAACCGAGCCCTGCTGGCCCTCTGGGGCAAGACTTCCGACGAGGCCGTCGGCAAGAACTTTTTCGACCTGGATTACCCGATCGACCTTGCCGCGAGACTCCAGCGGCAGATTCAGCAGGTCGTCGCCACCAGGGCCCACGTGCGGGACGAAACGCCTTATACGAGCGCGGCGGGAGAGCGGCGCTACGACTACATCTTCGTTCCGGTCCTCGCCCCGGACGGGACGGTGGAAGCCGTCGCGGGCTCGACGCGCGACGTCACCGAGCGGACCCAGGCCGAGGAAGCGACCCGGAAACGGGCGCTCCAGCTCCAGAAGCTCGCCGAGATCGCCACGCGCGTGAACGCGGCCCACGACGTGAGTTCGGTCGTGGGCGTGGTGACCGAGGAGGCCAGGCTCCTGATCGGGGCCCGGCAGGCGGCGACGTGCATGGTGCTGGGCACGCACCACCCCTACCCTCTCAACGTCGTCTCGACGGCGACGAATCGGTCCTACGCGGCCGAAGAGCCCGGCATCCTCGGCGCCGACCTCTACATGGTGGTGAACGCCGAGAATCGGCCCGTCCGGCTGACGCAGGACGAACTGGAGCACGACGCGCGGTGGCGAATCCTCCAAAAGGTCGCGCTGGTGAAGCCCAGCGGAGGCGGCTGGCTGGCCGCTCCGCTATTGGGCCGGAACGGGAGGAACCTGGGGCTGCTCCAGCTCGCGGACAAGCTCGACGGCGAGTTCACCGCCGACGACGAGGCCATGCTCGTGCAGCTCTCGCGACTCGCGGCCATCGCCGTCGAGAACGCCCGGCTCTATCAGGAACTCCGCAGCAACGACGCCCGCAAGGACGAGTTCCTGGCGATGCTCGCCCACGAGTTGCGGAACCCGCTCGCGGCCATCGGCAATGCGGTGAAGGTGACCACGAAGAGCGGCCTCAAGGAGCACATCGACTGGTCGATGGAAGTCATCACGCGGCAGATGCAGCACCTCTCGCGGCTCATCGACGACCTCATGGACGTGTCCCGCATCACCCGAGGCAAGATCGAGCTGCGCCGCTCCGTCATGGAGATCACCCCGATCCTGGAGAGCGCGGCCGCCACGGTCCGGACGCTCGTCGACGAGCGGAAGCACACCCTCGAACTCGACGTCGAGCGGGCCGGACTCTGGGCCGACGTCGACCCGACCCGTATGGAACAGGTGGTGGTGAACCTGCTGAACAACGCCGCCAAGTACAGCGACGACGGCGGCCGCATCCGGCTCTCGGCTCGGTCCGAACTGGACGAGGTCGTCGTCGCCGTCACGGACCGAGGCGTGGGCATCCCGCCGGAGAAGATCCCCGAGATGTTCGAGCTGTTCGCCCAGGGCGACCGTTCCCTGGCCCGCTCCGAGGGGGGGTTGGGCATCGGGCTAACCGTGGTGAAGAAGCTCGTCGAGATGCACGGCGGCACGGTCACGGCCCACAGCGCGGGGGCCGGCGAGGGGAGCGAATTCGTCATCCGCCTGCCCCGTGCTAGGTGGACGCCCGAAGCGTCGCGATCCGCCGACGCCGCGAGGGCGGAGACCGGTCGGAAGGTCCGCATCCTCGTGGTCGACGACAACGTGGACACGGCCTGGGGCATGGCGATGCTGCTGGAACTTTTGGGGCACCAGGTGGCGACGGCCCACAGCGGCCCTGCCGCCATCGAGGCGGCGACGGCGACCCCCCCGGACTTCATCCTCCTCGACATCGGCCTCCCGGGCATGAGCGGCTACGAGGTCGCCTCGCGGCTGCGGCGGGAGGCGTGCTGCAAGGACGTCGTCATCGTCGCCGTATCCGGCTACGGCCAGGACGAAGACCGCCGACGTTCGAAAGCCGCCGGCTTCGATCACCACCTGACAAAGCCCCTGGACCACGACGCCCTGCTCGCCTTACTCGCCGATTGACGACCTTCGGGATCGGGAGCGAGTTCGTCGGTCGGGGAAGAAGGCGGACTCCCGCCCGCCTTCTTCGAGGATCGAGGTTTCGTCTCGGTCAGGCGACCTGGTCCATCGTCACGGCCGACTTGGCGTCGACGGAGGCGCGAACGAGCAGGCACGAGAGGACCGCCGCGCGGCCGTGCTCGACGGTGCAGACGGGCTCGCTGCGGGTGCGCACCGAGTTGACGAAGGCCTTGAGCGCGAGCAGCGTGTTATTCGTCTCGGGGCCGCCCAGGACCTGGTCGGCCTTCTTCAGGTCGGGCCGGTACGAGAACGTGCCCGTGCCGAAGTCGACCCCCCCCTTGACGCCGATCAGGCGGGTGAACTCCTCGTTGAACTTGGTCGGCGCGACCCAGCTGTGGATGATGTTCACGAACACGTTGCCGGGGTATTCGACGACGCCCGCGTAATAGTCGTGGACGTCGCGGTCGGCCTGGCGGTCGCGGAAGAGGTCGTCGCGGCCCATCGCCATGGCGCGTACCGGCGGGGCGTTCACGGCCCAGTTGAGGACGTCCCAATTGTGCACGGCCTGCTCGACGATCCAGTCGCCCGAGCGCCTGCGCTGGCCGAACCAGCCGAGCAGCGGTCCCCACGAGTTCGACCAGAGGATCCGCCCCTCGACGAGGTCGCCGATCTCGCCGCGGTGCACGGCGGCGATCGGCTCGATGAAGTGGGGGTCGGCCCGGCGCTGGTGGCCGACCTGGACGATCTGCTTGCTCTCCCGCGCCGCCTTGACCACGGCGTCCAGGTCGGAGCGGCTGAGGCACATCGGCTTCTCGCCATACAGGTCCTTGCCGGCGGCGATGGCGTCGAGATAGCAGCGGGCGTGCAGGTCGCACGGGATGGCGCTGACGATGGCGTCGAGGCCGTCCTTCGCGAGCAGCTCCTTCCAGGTGCCGTCGGTGGTGCCGGCCGGGCGTTTCTGGCCGGCGTTCTCGACGGCCTTGAGTCCCCGTTCCAGGCGCTCGCCGTCCACGTCGCAGATCGCTCGGACGGAGACGCCCGGGATCTGCAGAAGGTTCTGCAGCAGCACCGAGCCCCGATTGCCCACGCCGATCAGGCCGACGCCGATCGTGTCGCCCGCGCCGCGGGCGGCCGCCGCAGCCCCGAGGAGGGGCGCCGACGTGAGGGCTCCGGCGGTCGCGCCGAGGAAGGTTCGTCTCGGGATGCTCATCATCGCAGGTTCTCCCGCCGAGACGGCCCGCACGCGAGCCTCCCGAAGCGCGGGACGGCCTCGTCGGCGCTCGTCCGACCGCCGTATTCGACCCGATCCGCCGGCGCGTCGCAAGATGATACCGGGCCGCGACGGCGCCCTCCCCGCTCCGCAGGGTTCTCGCCGACTTGTCGTCAAACCGGTGGACGACACGCGAGAGACCGCCGCGAACCGCGGCCATGCCGTGCCGATCAGAAGCGGGTGAAGTTCCGATCGTGGGCCTGTTCCTGGTCCTCGTCGAGCTGGATGACGACGCCCGCGCCGGGGGAGTCGGGCGGGGCGGCGGGCTCGGCGTCGCGATCCTGGGCCGGCGTCTCGCGACGTCGGGGCGGGCCGGGCTGTCGGACGAGGGTCGACGGTCGAGCCGGCGCACGGCGTTGCTGCGTCGCGTCCTGAGTGGTCGGAGCGGGTCGTCGATCCGCCTCGACCGAGCCGAGCATCTCCTTGAGCGCGGCGGCCTGGCCCGCCATCGAGGTGGCCGCCGCCGCCAGGTCGACGCTGGCGCCGGCGTTGAGCTGGACGACCTCGTCGAGCTGGCTGACGCCGATGTTGATCTCGTGGGTCGAGGTGCGTTGCTGCTGGGACTCGGCGGCGATCTCCTGCACCAGCTCGGCGGTCCGGCGGATCTTGGGGACGACCTGATCGAGCAGCCGGCCCGCGTCCTCGGCGATCTTCACGCTCGTCACGGCGATGTGGTCGATCTGGAGCGCCGCGAGCTTGCTCTGGTCGGCCAGCTTGTTGACCTCGCTGGCCACGACGGCGAATCCCGCCCCATGCTCGCCGGCGCGGGCCGACTCGATGGCCGCGTTGAGGGCGAGCAGGTTCGTCTGCGACGCGATGCCCTCGATGATCCGGATCTGCTCGGCGATCTGCATGATCGCCTTGACGGTCTCCTTGACGGCCTTGCCGCCGATCTCGGCCATGGCTCGGGCGTCGTCGGCCGACTGGGACGTCTGGCGGGCGTGGTCGGCGTTCCGCTTCACGGCGGCGTCGACCGACTTCAAGCTGCCCGCGATCTGCTCGATCGTCCCCGCCTGCTCCGTCGCCCCCTGGGCGAGCTGTTCGGCACGGATCTCGAGCTGCGTGCTCGTCTCCAGCAACGAGCCCGACGCCGACTGGATGTTGGACACGATCCGGATCAGCCGCCGTCCGAACGCGAAGTAGAGGAGGCCGATCAACGTCAGTGAGCCCAGCCCGACCGCCAGGGTCAAGCTCTGCAGGTTGTAGATCGCGTCGTAGGCGTCGGCCCTGGGGACCACGACGAGGCAGGTGTAGGCGCTGGCCTGGTCGCCCTCCTCGCGGAACTCGCCCTGGGTATAGCCCACCACTTCCGCACCCACGTGACCTTCGACCTCGATCACTCCAGTCGCCCCCCGCTTCGCCGCCTCGGCCGAAGGGGAGCGCAACGGCTCGATGCTCTCGACGTAGAGCGCGTCCACCTCGCGCCCCTCGACCAGCCCCAGGCCCTCGCTCAAGCCCGACCGCGCCACGATCACCTTGTGGTCGGGGCCGACCAACGCCATGCGGGCCGTCGGGGGCAGCTCATACTCGCGCAGGATGCGATCGAACATCCGGCCGATCAGCTCGATCGGCGGCTTGGCTCGATCAAAGGTCACCGGCGTGGCTTCCTTGCCCACGTCCAGGGGCGACCGCTCGAGCGCGGCCAGCACGAACATCGACGCCCGCCGGATCGCACGCGCCTGGCGAAACTTCATCGTCTCGCTCGCCCGATAGGCCACCCACATCGTGGCCAGCAGCGGCAATGCACCGAAGATCAGGAAGGCCAGCAACAGCTTGAAACGCAGGGGCAATCTCACGGAGAACCTCTCGATTCGATCCGACAGCTTCGTCGAACACGACCATCGCCGATCTTGATAAATTGGGCGGCCTGCGTCGATTATACCATGAACTTTTGAGCGAAGAATTGATCCTCGTGACTCCGTCGTCATGCGCGAAGAACGATCCGACCGGATTCCATCCATCAGCCGCGCCGCCGGGATTACGGGCGGACCTGGAAGCGCCGATAGTGCGACCAGGCGACGTGGGTCTCGGCTTCGCCGTCGACGCGGCTCACGACGAGCGTGGTCGCGGCGTCGACCTGGTTGGCGACGAAGACGCGGATCTTGACCGATCGACCCTGGGAGTCTTCCAGCCTCGAGACCGCGCCCGCGTCGCGTCTGGCCGCATCGGCCTTGCCGGGCTCCGGCTCGGTCGTCCCGAGCTTCTCGGCGTAGAAGGCCGCCACCTTATCGAAGGGATCGGGAGTCACGAGGACCGTCGTGCATTTGATGGACTGGACCTTCGGGTCGCCGCCGTCACTCATCGTCGCACCGTCGACCATCCGGGAGCCAGGATACTGCCACTCGGAAAGCACTCCCAGGAGCGTGATATCGCCCGGCGGGGCGGCGTTCAGCGATCTCGCCTGATGAAGCGCCGGGACACCGAGGGCCAGGAGTGCGAGCGCCGACCCGACCAGTCGCCGATGGTTCTTCATCGCAGAAGGCCTCCAGAATTGGTGGACGAGTCGTGGCGAATGAGGACACCGCCCCGTTTAGACTGACGACGTTCCTTAGCCCGATTTCTTAGCATCGCGGCGCGACGAATTCGAGTCCGCAAGCCACAAGTCTCCCCGCCAATTTCGATTCCTGGTTCTCCGGGATATCGCGATTGCGCCGATCGCGCAAAGGTGGGGATGAAAGGATGTACGGATTTCGTGGGAAAAACGGGACGGAATCGATTCGAGTGATACAATCCTCGTTAGATCGACCACCTGGAGCGACGCATCGAGGCCGCAATGAGCCAGCAAACCGGACCATCCCCCAAAGTGGCGCGAAGCGATAACCCGGTCTTGCAGTTCGTCGGGTTCCGCCTCGGCGAAGAGGACTACGCGATCGCGATCACGAAGATCCAGGAGATCATCCTGATGAAGCCGATCACGCGGCTCCCTCAGGCGCCCCACTTCATCGAAGGGCTGATCAACTTGCGGGGCTCGGTGATCCCGGTCGTCAGCCTGCGCAAGCGGTTCGGCCAGCCGGCCCGCGACTTCGACGAGGAGACGCGGACGATCGTGGTGAACGTCCAGGACAAGACGGTCGGCTGCATCGTCGACGCGGTCACCCAGGTCATGCGGATCAACCGCGAGCAGATCCAGCCCTCGCCGCTGGTCTCGGCCGACGACTCGTGCCGGTACGTCTCGGGCCTGGCCCGGCTGGACGATCGACTGCTGATCATGCTCGACGTCGAGCGTCTCTTCCAGTTCGAGGAGCCGGTCGTCCCTTCGGCCGTCGGACCGACCTCCTAAGCGCAGCCGCGAACGACGGGCGACGTCCGCCCGTCGGGCCCAGCCTCCCCCCCATGTCTCGCGTATGGCGAGGTTGCAGATCCCCATGAAGCCCGAATCGCCCCATCACGACGCCGACGACCGCGCCCCGACCCCCGCGAATGGCGCCGAGGCGACCGCCCCCGAACTGAGAGCGAAGCCGGCGCCGCGTCCGACGCCGCCGCGGGCGACGGTTTCGAAGACGCGCCGGGCGATGGCCGCGGCCGCCCCCGCCGAGGCCGTCCATGCCGAAATCGTCGAGGAGCTGCGGGCCGACGCCCGGGCCCTGACCGCGACGCTCGCGGCCCTGGCGGGGGCCGAGACGATCGACGAGTCGGTCCGAGCGGTCCTCGACGTGGTCCGCGAGAAATTCGGCTGGACCTACGCGTCGTACTGGAAGCTCGACGCGACGGGACGGACGCTCGTTTATGAGTTCGACTCGGGGAGGATCTCCGAGGAGTTCGCCCGGCACTCGCGGTCGGCCCGGTTCCGCGAGGGGGAAGGGCTCATCGGCCAGGCCTGGCAGGCGCGCGACGTGGTGGTGATCGACGACCCGGCGGCGGCCCGCGACTGCGGCCGTTGCACGCTGGCCGCCCGCTCCGGGATCCGCACGGCGCTCGCCGTCCCCGTCGTGGTCGAGGGCCGCGTCGTCGCGACGATCGACTTCCTGACCACCCAGACGGCGGCGATCGGGCCCGAGCGTCGCGAGGTGATCCGGGCCATCGGCTGGATCGCGTCCGACAAGATCGCCAAGCTCGGCAAGCAGATGGAGCTGGTGCGCATCCGCCAGATGGTCGAGAACGCGCCGGTCAACATGATGTACGCCGACGCCGAGATGAACATCCAGTACATGAATCCGTGCGCCCGCAAGACGCTGGAGAAGCTGGAAGCGTATCTGCCGGTCAAGGTCGACCAGATGATCGGGGCCTCGATCGACGTTTTCCACAAAGACCCTTCGCACCAGCGTCGGATCCTTTCCGACGGCGCGACGCTTCCTCGGACCCGAACGATCAACGTCGGCCCGGAGCTGTTCGAGCTGCTGGTGACGCCCATGAAGGACCATGAAGGGCGCTACATGTTCCCGATGGTGACCTGGGAAGTCGTCACCGAGAAGGTGCGGAGCCAGGTGCGCGAGGCCGAGCTGCAGGCCGACGCCTCGGCGATGGTGCAGCTCCTCACCGCGCTGGGCGGCGCGACCACGGTCTCGGAGGCGGCCGAGGTGGCTCTGCGGACGGTCCGCGAGGCGTTCGGCTGGTGGTACGGCTCGTTCTGGGAGGTCGACCATTCCGACGGCCGGCTGCGCTGGGTCGCCGATTCCGGGTCGGTCGACGAGGAGTTCCGACGGGTCAGCACGGCGTCGCGATTCCGCGAGGGCGAGGGGTTCAACGGCCAGGCCTGGCAGACCCGCGACCTCGTCTTCGTGTCCGACCTCGGCGAGATGCGGGGCTGCTCGCGGGCCCCGGTGGCGAAGCGGAACGGGCTGAAGTCGGGCGTCTGCTTCCCGATTCTGGTCGACGGTCGGGTGATCGGCACCATGGACTTCTTCACCAAGGAAGAGGTCCAGCTCTCGACGAATCGGCTGGAGACCCTGCGGGGCGTCGGCCGGCAGGTCTCGATCTCGGTGGAACGGGTCGACAGGCAGGCCCAGATCGACCGCAGCAAGCGCGACCTGGAAGAGAAGGTCGGCCGCCTGATGGCGGCGGCCCGCGCCGCCGCCGAGGGCGACTTGACGACCACCATCGACGTCCAGGGGGACGACGACCTCGGCAGGCTGGGTCGGGCCCTGGCGCAGATGATCGCCGACCTCAAGGAGGTCATCGGCCAGGTCGTCGAGTCGGCGAGCCAGTTCGGGGAGGGATCGCGGGTGGTGGCCGAGAGCGCCAATTACCTCAGCGAATCGGCCCAGAACCAGGCGGCGACCGTCGAGGAGATGTCGGCCTCGGTCCAGCAGCTCTCGCAGGCGATCAACGATATCGACAAGAACGCGGTCGCGGCGGCCGGCCTGGCCGACAAGACGTCGCACCTGGCCAAGCAGGGCGGCGAGTCGGTCGAGCAGGCGATCGAGGCCATGGTCCTGATCAAGAAGTCGAGCGAGCAGGTCAGCGACATCATCCAGGTCATCAGCGAGATCGCCAGCCAGACGAACCTTCTCGCCCTCAACGCGGCGATCGAGGCGGCCCGGGCCGGCGAGCACGGCCTGGGGTTCGCCGTCGTGGCCGACGAGGTCCGCAAGCTCGCCGAGCGCTCCAGCGCCGCGGCCAAGGAGATCACCGCCCTGATCAAGGAGTCGACCCGACGCGTCGCCGACGGCGCCAGCCTGTCCGAGAAGGCCGGCGAGTCTCTGGCCCGGATCGTCCAGGGGGTCGAGGAGACCGCCGGCAGCATCGCCAAGATCGCCGGCGCCACGCGCGAGCAGTCGGAGGCGTCGAGCGAAGTCGAGAAGGCCATCCAGAACGTCTCCAGCCTCACCGAGACCAACGCCTCCAGCTCCGAGGAACTCTCTGCGAGCGCCGAAGAGCTGGGCGCGCAGGCGGCCTCGCTGAAGCAAGTTATCTCGGGGTTCAAGGTCTGAGCCGCCCCCGGAACGCCGTCCCCGCGAACCTTAGGTGCCTCCGATGGGAGTGGGATCATGCGGATCGCGTTCCGGGCCGTCCAGGGCTCCTTCGAAGACGACGGCGAGACCCTCGTCGCGGGCGTCGCCACGGGGGATGACTGTTTTGACGACGAAGGGTCCTATATCACCTTTCAGCGTGGTGCGGACTCGGCCCGGAGCCTCGAGGACTGGGAAGAGGACGGCCTCTATTTCGAGTACAAGGACCAGCTCTACGGCGGATACGGCCTGGTCGACGCGTGCCGGCTCGGCCGCGACCGACTGGCCATCGACCTGGCGACGCCGATGTCCGAGCTGGAGAACGTCGTCGGCTTCGACGTGGAGCTGGCGATCAACGACGAGAGTTACGAGAGTCTTCGCGACGGCCTGCTTCGGATCATCGAAGGGACCCGCGCGCGACTGATGGTCGAATGACGACGACGCCCGACCTTACCGGCATCTCAACCCCATGAATCTGATCGAGTTGACCGACGCCGAGTTCGCCAAGTATCGCGACCTGATCTACCGCGTGTCGGGGATCCGGATCGGCGAGAACAAGCGCGTCCTGATCTCGAATCGCGTCCGCCGCCGCCTGCGGGCCACCGGGATCGCCGGCTACTCCGCGTATTTCGACTTCATCCGCTCGGCGGCCGGCCAGGTCGAGATGCAGCCGTTCCTCGACGCCGTGACCACGAACGAGACCTACTTCTTCCGCGACGCCGCTCACTACCAGTGGCTCGCCGACGAGTTCCTCCCCGGGATGGTCCGCGAGGCCGCGGCGCGGCGACGGCCGCGCACGCTGCGGTTCTGGTCGGCCGCCTGCAGCACGGGCGAGGAGCCCTACTCGATGGCCCTGAAGGTCGCCGGCCGCAAGGGCGAGTTCGCCGGCTGGCGGGTGGAGATCGTGGGGACCGACCTGAGCGCCTCGGCCCTGACCGCCGCCCGCGCCGCGGTGTACGACGAGCGGGCCCTGCACCGCGTCGACCCGGCAGACCGCAAGGCTTTCTTCGACGAGGCGCCTGCGGGGCGCTGGACCGTGAAGCCCGAGGTCCGGGCCATGGCCTCCTTCCGCTCGCACAACCTGCTCTTCCCGACCGGCGGCGAGCCGTTCGACTGCATCTTCCTGAAGAACGTGCTGATCTACTTCGACGCGGTCAGCAAGCAGAAGGTCGTCGACGTCATCCTCGCCGCGCTGGCGAAGGGGGGCAGCCTGGTCATCGGGCCGACCGAGGGGATCCATGGCATGCTCGGCGGGCTCGAGAAGTTGAAGCCCTGGCTGTACCGGAAGGGGAGCTGAAGGCCCGGCGATGTCCGATTTCAACCTGAGCGAACTCCTGCCCTTCTATCTCGACGAGACCGACGAGAACATCGCGGCCCTCAACGACGCCCTCCTGCGCCTGGAGCAAGACCCGGCCGACGCCAAGGCGCTGGCCGAGGCCTTCCGGATGTTCCACAGCATCAAGGGCGCGTCGGTCGTCATGGGCTTCGAGTCGGTCAACCGGCTGACCCACGTCCTGGAGAGCCTGTTCGACCAGCTCCGGACCAAGAAGCGCGAGCTGGACCGGCCGGTGCTCGACCTGACCTTCCGCTGCCTGGACGAGCTTCGCGACTATCACCGCGAGCTGCGCTCCGAAGGCCGTAGCGATCGCGACCTCGCCGGCCTCACCCGCGAGGTCGATGCGGCCCTCACGACCCCCTCGACGGCCGTCCCCAGGCCCCCCGCCCCGGCCCCGGAACCCTCGCCTCAGCCCGTCCCCGCCGTCGCGCCTGCGGCCCCGACCGTCATCGCGCTGGCCGACGACGTGCAGGGGACGGTCCGCCTGGTCGTGGAGTTCGAGCCCGGGCTGCAACTGGCCGACATGAAGGCCCGCCTCGTCGTCGAGCGGCTCGGTGCGCGGGGAAGGATCACCGTTACGGATCCGCCGCTGGAGAAGCTCGACGAGGTCGAGTCCCTGGCGCGAATCACCATCTGGATGACGACCTCCGGCGACCTGGAAGGGCTTCGAACCCTGGCCGACGTCGACGGCGTGCTGCGAGTCACGGTCGACCCCGTCGAGGCCGAGGTCGACATGACGGCGCCCGCGTCCGAGCCGGCCGCCGAGGCCGCGCCGGTCGTCGCGGCGGAGCCCGTCGAAGCCCCGACCGCTCCTGCAGCCCCGTCTGCTCCGCAACTTGCCGGCAAGCGGGCGAAGGTGGCCGAGACGATACGGGTCGACAGCGACCGGCTCGACAACCTGATGAACCTGGCCGGAGAGCTGGTGATCAACAAGGCCCGTTTCATCGACGTCGCCAAAGGGCTCGACGAGGTGCTGCGAGGCTCCGACGCCCGCAGTCTGGCCGTGGAGACCGAAGAACGGCTGGATACGATCATGCGGGGGCTCGACCACGTGGTCGGCGGCGCGGGCGCCCGCGCCGGCGACGGGGCCGTCGATCGCTGGGCGGGGCACGTCCGCCGGCTCCGCGAAGACTTCCGCGCGATCCGCGGCGAGCTGGACCGCCTCCGCCAGGGTCGCGAGCGGCTCAAGACGCTGGGCGACGCCATCCACAGCCTGGGCCGCGTGGCCGACGGCCTTCAGAAGGGCGTCCTCGAAACCCGGATGGTGCCGATCGGCCCCCTCTTCGAGCGGTTCCGGCGCGTGATCCGCGACCTGAGCCTGGCGTCCGGCAAGGAGGTCGCGCTCAGGATCGCCGGCGAGAAGACCGAGCTCGACAAGCGGATGATCGACGAGCTGAGCGACCCGCTCATCCACATGGTCCGCAACTCGGTCGACCACGGACTGGAGCCGCCGGACGTCCGCGAGGCCGGCGGCAAGCCCAGGGCCGGGACCGTGGCGTTGCAGGCCTCGCACCGGGGCAACAGCGTGGTCATCACCGTGGGCGACGACGGCCGGGGGATCGACTGCGAGCGCATCCGCCGCAAGATCGTCTCCAAGGGGCTCGTCGGGCGTGACGAGGCCGCCGAGATGACCGACCGCGAGCTGGTGCCTTTCATCTGGCACCCCGGCCTGAGCACCGCCGAAACCGTCACCGAGATCTCCGGGCGCGGCGTGGGGATGGACATCGTCAAGGATCGGATCGACAACCTCAGCGGCAGCGTCGACGTCCGGACGTCGCTCGGCCAGGGGACCGTCTTCACGATCCGCCTGCCGCTCACGCTGGCCATCATGTCGAGCCTGCTGGTGCGGATCTACGACGAGGTCTACGCCCTGCCCCTCGACCACATCGACGAGATCGTCGAGATCCGCGGCGATCGGATCGCTTCGGTGCAGGGCCGGCCGACGATCGAGATCCGGGGCAAGTTCCTGGCCCTCGCGACGCTGGGCGACCTGTTCCACTGGGGGGGCCGCCCCCATCCCTCGGCCCCCGAGCCCTCGCGGTTCGGCGACCATTCCGAGTCGTACCACGTCGTCATCGTCCAGGACGGCGAGACCACGATCGGCCTGGTCGTCGACCAGCTCATCGGCATGCAGGAGGTCGTCTTGAAGTCGTTGGAGCGGAACTTCCGGCCCGTGCCCGGCCTCTCGGGCGCCAGCATCCTGGGCGACGGCCGCGTCTCCCTGATCCTCGACGTCGACGCCCTGGTCGACGCCGCCGCCCGCCGCCGAGGCCGCGCATGACCATCCTGACCGAGGTGCAACGTCGGCTGCTTCGAACGATCCTCGAACGCGGGGCCGAGGGGGCGTCGCAGGCGCTTTCGCGATGGCTGGGCGAGGAGGTCCGGCTCGTCCTGGGCGAGGTGGAACAGATCGAGCTGGAAGAGGCGGCGGAAGCACTCGGGCCTCCCGAGAGCCTGGTGGCCGCCTGCCGGATGGGCCTGGTCGGGCCGATCGGCGGGTCGCTCCTCCTGTGCTTCGAGGACCACGCGGGGCTGGCCCTGGTCGACCTGCTCCTGCACCAGCCCGTCGGGACGACGACGGAATGGGGCGAGGTCGAGCAGTCGGCGGCGATGGAGACGACCAACATCGTCGGCTGCGCATATCTCAACGCCCTGGCGTCGCATCTGCCGTCGAGCCTGGGCGCCGGCTCTTCGGCGATGTCCACGGCCGGCGAGCTGGCGCCCACGCCCCCGGTCTTCTTCCACGAGTTCGCCGGCAGCCTGCTGCAGTTCGCCCTGATGGACCAGGCCCAGGAGCTGGACCGGGTCCTGCTTGTGCGGACGAACTTCGAGCTGGGCGGCGACGGCGCCGGGCTCGACTGGACCCTGCTCTTCGTCCCCGACGCGCCTTCGCTCGCGGCGATGGCCTCGGCCCTCACCGACGGGAACGCTTCTTGACCTCGCGGAGGCCGGTCGACGTGGCCCAGGAATCGGACGCTTCCAACGTGGTCTCGGTGGCGATCGGCCGGTGGGCGGTGGCCGCCTCGCCGTCGCGGCTGCGCACCTTGCTGGGCTCGTGCGTGGGGGTGGTCCTCCACGACCGTGCCGCTAAGCTGGGCGGGCTCGCGCACGTCGTCCTGCCCGACTCGCGGGGGGCCGTCGAGCACCCGGGCAAGTACGCGGACACGGCCATCCCCGCGCTGATCGCCGAGCTGGAACAGGCGATGCGGGGCAAGGCGGCCGGCCGGCTGGTCGCCAAGCTGGCCGGCGGCGCCAGCATGTTCCAGGTCGGCGCGACGTCGACGACGGCCCCGGCCGCGAAGAATATCGGCCGGATGAATCAGGAGGCCGTCGAGGCGATCCTCGCCAGCCTTCGAATCCCGATCCTGGGCCGCGACCTGGGCGGCGACGGCGGTCGCAACCTGATGTTCGACCCCGCCAGCGGCCGGGTCCAGATCCGCAGCCCCGGCGGCGGCGAGCGCGAGATCTAGGCCGGCGGTGGTAGACTGGAACGCGGGACTGGCCCGAGGCTTTGGAGGTCGTGGATGAAACGGCTGCTGGTGGTGGATGACGCCCTGTTCATGCGGCGGCTGATCGGCACGGTCGCACGCGAGGCGGGCTGGGAGGTCGCGGGCGAGGCGGCCGACGGCTCGCAGGCGGTGGCCATGTATCCGGAGCTGCGCCCCGACCTCGTGACGATGGACCTGGTCATGCCCGTGATGGGGGGGCTCGAGGCCCTCAAGAAGATCCGCGAGCTGGATCCCGAGGCGAAGGTCGTCGTCATCACGGCCGTCGACCAGAAGCAGTCGGTGATGGACGCGATCCGCCTGGGCGCGATCGACTTCGTCGTGAAGCCGTTCGACCGGGCCCGCGTGACGGCCCTGCTCCGCAAGGCGGCCGTCGCCTCTTCGTGAACCGCCCGTTTGAACGGCGGCAAGGACCGCGCCAGCCATGTCCGATGATCGCCCCGACGACCCGTCCTCACGCCGCATCCGAGCCCTGGTCGTCGACGACTCCGCCCTGATGCGCCGGCTGCTCACGGACGTCCTCAACGGGTCGGGCCGGATCGAGGTCGTGGGCGTGGCGCGCGACGGCCGCGAGGCGGTCGCGCAGGTGGCGAAGCTCCAGCCCGACGTCGTCACGCTGGACATCGAGATGCCCGAGGTCTCCGGCCTCGACGCCCTGCCCGCCATCCTGGCCATCCGCGAAGTCCCCATCGTCATGGTCAGCGCCCTGACGCAGGAGGGGGCCGACGTGACCCTCAAGGCCCTGGAGCTGGGCGCGGTCGACTTCCACCCCAAGCCGACCCGGAACCAGCTGGCCGAGATGCGCGCCGAGGGCGAGCTGCTCGTCGCCAAGGTCCTCGGCGCCGCCCAGGGACGCGTGTTCCGTCCGCGGAAGTCCGCCCCGGCGTCCCCCCCGCGGTCGACCCCGCCGTCCCTGGCGGGCGAGACGCTCGTCGGTTGCGTGGCGATCGGCATCTCCACGGGAGGCCCCCAGGCCCTCGCGCGGGTCATCCCCCTGCTCCGGCCGCCGACGCCGCCGATCCTGATCGTCCAGCACATGCCGGCCCAGTTCACCGGGGTGTTCGCCGACCGTCTCAACCGGACGTCGACCCTGGAAGTCAAGGAGGCTGCCGAGGGCGACCTGGCGACTCCCAACCGGGTCCTCGTCGCCCCCGGCGGACGTCATCTCACGCTGTCGGGCCGCCCTCCCCTCGCCCGCGCGGTGCTGTCCTCGCCCGAGGATCCTCCGGTCAGCGGCCACAGGCCGTCGGTCGACGTCCTCTTCCGCTCGGTCGCCCGCATGTACCACGGCGCGGCCGTCGGGATCCTGATGACCGGCATGGGTCGGGACGGAGTCGAGGGCTGCCGGGCCATCCTCGACGCGGGCGGCCTGACCCTGGGCCAGGACGAGGCCACGTCCGTCGTCTACGGCATGAACAAGGCCGCTTTCCTCGAAGGCGTCGTCAAGCATCAGTTCGGCCTCGACGACCTCCCCACGCTCCTCCATAGCCTCTCCTCGCGGGGCCACGGCGCGTAACGCAGGACCGACCGAGGCCTACCATAGGCGGGCGGATCGACCGATGGCCCGGGGAGGAATTTCCCCCGCCGCCGCCCCCCCCACGTGGCACGTCCGATCCAACCAGGCTCCTGGGCGAATCTGGCCACCTGCACTTCCGATCGATAGCCCAATTCGGGCGATATCCCGGGGAGGAACCGCCGATTACACGGGGAGGAACCACCGATAGCCCGGGGAGGAACCACCGATTACGCGGGGAGGAACCACCGATAGCCCGGGGAGGAACCACCGATTACGCGGGGAGGAAGTTCTACGTAAACCGTTATGGCGTCGCACTCTTTTTTTTGCTAACAGTATAACCTAGTAACCATGTGAAACCTGCAACAACAAGCGGGGGCGGTGTTGTTGCTCTCCTTGGGGGCTGGGGATGGAACGACCTCAGGATGCAGAGGGCTTGCGAGCGACCCCGGAGTCGGTCCCGGACGAGCGGTTGTTCGGCAAGGACGAGATGAACCTGGCCGAATTTCCGATCACGCTCCTCGCCGATCGCAAGGACGTCAACCTGATCATCCGCGAGGTCCCGGTCCGCGACGAGTCGACGGGCCTGATGATCCTCCGCAAGGTGACCGTGACCGGCTCCGACCTGTACGGCCTCCCCTCATCGCAGGACAACCTGATCCTCCTGGGCCTGATCTACCTGACGAAGCGGGCGAACAACTTCCGGGAGCGGCGGGTCGGGTTCAGCCGCAGCGAGGTGATCAAGGTGCTGGGCTGGGCCGACTCGGGCCAGTCGTACGCCCGGATCGAGCTGTCGCTCAAGCGCTGGGCGAACGTCTTCGTGCTCTACGAGAACGCCTGGTGGGACAAGCCCAGGCAGACGTATTCCTCGAAGGGCTTCGGGATCATCGACGACTTCGAGATCAACGACGGCTCGGCGTCCCGCCAGGCGACCCTGCTCAGGTCGAACATCGCCTGGAACGAGATCTTCTTCCAGAGCCTGGAGGCGGGGTTCGTCCGCACCATCGACCTGAAGCTGTTGCTGCGCCTGCGTCACCCCAGCTCGCAGCAGATGTACCGGTTCCTGGGCAAGCATTTCTACCACTCGCCTTCGCTCACGCTGGACTTGCGGACCTTCGCTTGCGAGCACGTCGGGCTTGACCGCGGCTACAAGGACAACGGCAAGCTCAAGGAGAAGCTCCAGCCGGCGATCGACGAGCTGGAGCAGATCGGCTTCCTGGAGCCGATGGAGAAGGAGCGGCGGTACGCGAAGGTCGGCCCCAAGCAGTGGACCATCACCCTGAGGCGTCGGGCCGATTTGGAGCTGGTCGAGGAGACCCTCGACGCGGGGTCTCCCCTGGCCGGCCCGGAGCCGACCGAGCAGGAGAAGGGGCTCGTCGCCCGGGGCGTCACGGCGACGGTCGCCGCCGAGCTGGCGCTCAACCATCCGGCCGACAGCATCCAGGGCAAGATCGAGGTGTTCGACTGGCTGGTCGAGCGCCGGGACAAGCGAGTCTCGAAGAACCCCGCGGGCTACCTCGCGGAGTCCATCCGCAAGGACTACACGGCGCCCCGCGGCTTCGAGTCCGAGGCCCAGCGGCGCGAGCGGCTCGCGGCCCTCGACGAGCAGCGCCGCAAGGTCGAGGACGCCCGGCGACGGGTCGCCGAGGAACAGCGGGCGAAGGAGCAGGCGGACCAGGCCCGGATCCAGGGCCACTGGGCGAAGCTCTCCGAGGCCGAGCGAACTCGCCTGCAGGACGACGCCCTCGCTTCGCCCGGCCTCGCGTTCCTGGTCAAACGCTACCGTGCCCAGGCCGACCCCGAGCTGGCGGCCCGCACGCTCAAGATGATCCTCGACGGCCACATCCTCGGCTTGCTCGACGACCGGCCGAGGCGATGATCCTCCTCCGCGAGCCATTCACGCCGAGGTCGCGTCGGGCGAATCGCCGCCGGGGCGGCTCGACGGGGGCATGGGATCAAAACATGACCTAGATTTGAGAGGGTTGATCCAGCGGTCGCCCCGCGATCGGACCACGTCTACTTGCGGTCGACGAAGACCCAGGCCCGGGCCCGGAGGCGCGATGATCCATCTGCTCAGACGATTCGACTGGTTCGCGACGGCCGGGATCGCATGGGTCGTCGCGGTCTGCGCGGGGTTCATCCTCCTCGCGTCGTACACTTCGACGCCCGGCGCGGTCGGCGACCCGGCGGGACGATGGCCGGCGAGCAGCCGCGTCGTCCCCGAGCCGGGACGCGCCAATCTGGTGATGGCGGTGCACCCACTCTGCCCCTGCACGCGGGCCTCCATCGCCGAACTCAGCCGGATCGCGGCCCGTTGCGGGGACGCGGTCTCCGTGCACGTCCTGTTCCTCCGGCCGGACGGGGTCGACCAGGCCTGGGAAGAGTCGGACCTCTGGACGGCCGCCGCCGCGATCCCGGGGACGCGGGTCCATGTCGACCGGGGGGGGCTGGACGCCGCCCGCTTCGGCGCGGCCACGTCCGGGCACGTCGTGCTCTACGACGCGAACGGGACCCTGCTCTACAGCGGCGGCATCACCGGGTCTCGAGGCCACGAGGGGGACAATCGGGGCCGCGAGGCGGTGATCTCGTTTCTGACCACGGGGCGGGCGCATCAGGACTGCGGGCCGGTCTTCGGCTGTCCCCTGACGGCCCCCCCCGCCGACTCTTCCGGGGACTCCTGAAGTGCAGCCAAGCGCTCCGCCCGCGACCTTGGGCCGAGAGCGGATCGATCAGCTGGCCGAATCCCTCTTCCGGGAGCATCGGATCGCGATCTTCCGCGAGGTCGACCGCCTGTTCGCGGCCCTCCTGACGTTCCAGTGGTTGGCCGGGATCGTCGTCGCGCTCCTGGTCTCGCCCCGCGCCTGGGCGGGGGCGGAGAGCCAGGTCCATCCGCACGTCTGGGCCTCGGCCTTCCTGGGCGGGGCGATCGTGGCCATGCCGGTCGCGTTGACCCGCCTCCGGCCCGGGTGGGCCTCGACGCGCCACGTCGTCGCGGCGGCCCAGGCGCTGATGGGAGCCCTGCTGATCCACCTGTCCGGCGGCCGGATCGAGACCCACTTCCACATCTTCGGCTCGCTCGCCTTTTTGGCCTTCTACCGCGACTGGCGGGTGCTCCTGACGTTCTCGGTCGTGGTCGCCCTGGACCATTCCTTCCGCGGCGTGTTCTGGCCGTACTCGATCTACGGGGTCCTCACGGTGCAGCCCTGGCGATGGGTCGAGCATACCGGCTGGGTGGTCTTCGAGGACGTCTTCCTGATCCGCTCGTGCGTCCAGTGGGTGCGGGAGATGCACGCCGTCGCCGAGCGCGAGGCGGAACTCGAAGTCACCCGCGACGGGATCGAGGTCGAGGTCCGGGAACGGACCGCCGAACTCCAGGAGGCCAACCGCAGCCTGGCCGAGGAGAACGCCGAGAGGGCCCGCGTCGGGGCGGACTTACGCCGGATGGCGTCGATCGTCGAGTCTTCCGACGAGATCATCATCTCGAAGGACCTCGACGGCCTGATCACCAGCTGGAACAGGGGCGCCGAGCGCGTGCTGGGGTACACGGCGGACGAGGTGATCGGCCGCCACATCGCGATGCTGATGCCGCCCGACCTGGTCGACGACGTGCGGACGATCCTCGACCGCACCTGCCGGGACGAGCACCTCGACCACTACCAAACTCGCCGCCGCTGCAAGGACGGCACGGTCATCGACGTATCGCTGACGGTCTCGCCGATCCGCGACGTCGACGGCGCGATCGTCGGAGCCTCCAACGTCGGCCGCGACATCACCGAACAGAAGCGGGCCGAGGCGATGCTGGCGCACCAGGCCACGCACGACGGGCTGACCGGGCTCCCCAACCGCACCCTCCTGCTCCAGCACCTGGAGCGGTTCACCTCATCGCTCTGGGGGCAGGAGACGCGAGGGGCCCTGCTGCTGATCGACCTGGACCGGTTCAAGCAGATCAACGACACCTTCGGCCACGACTTCGGCGACGAGCTCCTCAAGCGGCTCAACCCCATCCTCGTCGGCGCCGTCCGGGTCGGGGACCTGGTCGCCCGGCTGGGGGGGGACGAGTTCGGCATCCTGCTGGAGGGCGTCGCGGCATCGGAGGCCCTGGAAATCGCCGACCGGATCCTGGCCTCCCTGGCGACGCCGATCGTGGTGAAGGGGCAATTGCTCGACATCGGCGCCAGCATCGGGGTCGCCCTCTATCCGGACCATGGCGGCGACGCCGCATCGCTCATGCAACGGGCGGACGTCGCGATGTACGCGGCGAAGCGGAGGCGCGCCGGCAAGGTCGTCTACACGCCGGGGCTGTCCGACTGCACGCCTCAACGCCTCGGCCTCGTCGCCGAGTTTCGCCGGGGGATCGAGGAGGGCCAACTCCGGCTCCACTATCAGCCGAAAGTCGACCTGGCGACGGGGGGAGCCGCCGGGGTCGAAGCCCTCGTCCGCTGGCAACACCCGCGCGAGGGCCTGATGCCGCCGGGGCGGTTCATCACCATGGCCGAGGAGACGGGGTTGATCCGGCCGATGGGCCTTTGGACGCTCGAAGCGGCGATCCGCCAGAGTCGGGCTTGGCACGACGTCGGGCTCGACGCCGACGTCGCGGTGAACCTCTCCGTCGACAACCTGCACGACGAAGGGCTCACGGAGACGCTCCGCAAGCTGCTGGAGACCGAGCAGGCGCAGCCCGGCTGGTTGACCATCGAGGTCACCGAGACGGCCATGATGAAGCATCCCAAGCAGGCGAAACGAATCCTCGAATCCCTGCACGAGCTGGGCGTCCGGATCTCCATCGACGATTTCGGCACCGGCTATTCCTCGCTCGCCTACCTGAAGGAACTGCCGGTGGACGAGGTCAAGGTGGACCGGTCCTTCGTCAAGGACATGTTGGTCGACGACCGCGGCGCGTGCATCGTGCGGACGGTGATCGACCTCGGACACAACCTGGGCCTCAAGGTGGTGGCCGAAGGCGTCGAGGACCTGGCGAGCGCCGAGCGGCTCGCCGCCTGGGGATGCGACTCGGTCCAGGGCTTTGTCCTCAGCCGGCCAATGCCGAGCCCGGAAGCGACCACCTGGCTGGCCGCCCGGGAGACGCCCGCATCGGCGGCGTGCGGCCGCCGACACCTCCCGTCGCGACGGGAAGAGCCTTGCGTCGTCGCCTCGGGCCGACGTCGTGCCGGGAGCAAATGAAGGCGCTCGGCTCTTCGATGCCTTTCGGACGGTGCCCCCCAGGGAAGCGGAATCGCTCGATCGGATCGGTGATCGCAAGCCCGAGCGATCGACCTTCTCCCACGGAGGGGCGAAGGACGGTCCGCACGGCTCTCGTGCTGGGATTCGGATGGAGCCGTTCGAAGTCACGGCCCGTCGCCGGAGTCGAATGCGGCGCACCGGAATCCCCATTCCTTGTGCTGAAGGTGGTACTCGGCGTCCCTCGCCGGAGGATCAAAAGATTGTTTGATCTTCGAAGATCATCTGATAAACTCCGACGATCGCAGGAACCCTCCCCAGGACCCACCTTGATGAACACCGCGCCTCGGATCAAGCTTCGGGACGTCGTGGCCGGTCGGCTCAAGTCGTACATCGTCGACGGCGACCTCAGGCCGGGGGATCGCCTGCCCACCGAGGCCGACCTGGCGAAGCGGTTCGGGGTCAGCCGGCTGAGCCTCCGCGAGGCGACGAAGTCGCTGGAGTTCCTGGGCATCCTGGAGGCCCGGCCGGGTCGCGGCCTGAGCGTCGGCCAGGTGGACATGGACCGCGTGACGGAGTACCTCGGCTTCCACCCGGCCCTGCACGACGTCGCGCCCGAGGTGCTCATCGACACCCGGGTGATCCTGGAGGCCGGGGTGCTGCCCCACGTCGCGCGGCGGATGGAGCGGAACCCCTTGCTCTACGAGTCGCTCGCCGAGACCAATTCACGACTCGGACGGGTCGAGGATATCGCGGAAGGCGTCGTGCTCGACCGGGCCTTCCACCACCAGTTGATCGCCGCCTCCGGGCTGTCGCCGTTGATGGCCTTCGGGGACCTGCTCGCGGTGTTCTTCCGGCGCTTCGGCAAGCACCTTGACGTGGCCGCCGCGGTGCGCGGGCATCAGGTCGTCCTCGACGCCCTGAAGTCGGGCGACCTCGCCGAGGCCGACCGCGAGATCCGGGTCCACATCGAGTTCTATCGCACCCTGCTGGAGACCCCCTCATGAGCCGACCCACCACCTTCCGAGGGCTGCGAAGCCTCGGCTTCGTCGTCCTGCTGGCCTTCGCGCCGGCCGCGACGACGTGGGCCGCGCCCCCCGATTCGTTCGAGTCGCTGGCGAGGGAGTACGGCGGCCAGGTCCGGCCCATGCTCGCGAAGTTCTGCCTCGACTGCCACTCGACGGAGGACAAGGAGGGGGACCTCGACCTGGAGGCCTTCGCCAGGCTCGACGACGTCCGCCACGCCCCCGCGACCTGGCAGAAGGTCGCCGAGATGCTCGACAACGGCGAGATGCCGCCCAAGGAATCGCCGAAGCCCGAGCCCGCCGAACGGGCGGCGATCCGCGGCTGGGTCGGCCGCTACCTGCGGGCCGAGGCCTTCGCCGACGCCGGCGACCCCGGGCCCGTCGTGCTCCGGCGGCTCAACAACGCCCAGTACACCTACACCCTCCGCGACCTCACCGGCTTCGACTTCCAGCCGGCCCGCGAGTTCCCCGCCGACAGCGCCGCGGGCGAGGGATTCACCAACACGGGCGACGCCCTGGTGATGTCCCCCGCCCTGCTCGGCAAGTACCTCGACGCCGCGAAGAAGGTCGCCGCCCACGCCGTCCTCCTCCCCGACGGCATGCGGTTCGCCCCCGGCGAGACCCGCCGCGACTGGGCCGAGGAACTGCTGGTCGCGATCCGCTCGCTGTACGCCCGCCACGCCGACGGCGAAGGCAAGATCGCGTTCGACAAGTACCTGACCGCCGGCCTGGAAGAGCGCGACGCGATCGCCGCGGGCCGGGAGACGTACGACTCGGTCGCACAGCGACGCGGCCTCAACGCGCGATATTTGAAGGCCCTCGCGGGCGTGCTCGCCGGCGGCGAGCCCTCGCCGGTGCTCGACCCCCTTCGCGCCCGCTGGAAGGCCGCGAAGCCGGGCGACGTCCCGGCGCTCCTGGCCGAGATCACGGCCTGGCAGGCGGCGCTGACGAAGTTCCAGACGGTGGGGCACATGAAGTCGTGGGTCGCGGCGATCGACCCCGTGGTCGCGCGTCAGGACCTCCGCTTCAAGCTGCCGGACGTCGGCGACGCCCGCGAGGTCGTCGTCAACCTGGCGGCGGGCGGCGTCGAGCGGTCGAGCGTCGTGGTCTGGGAGAACCTGCGGATCGCCAGGGCCGGCCGGCCCGACGTGGCGATCCGCGACCTGCGGGCCATCGCCGAGGGGATGGCGGCCCGCCGCGAGCAGGTCGTCGCCTCGGCCGCGAAGTGCCTCGAAGCCGCGGCCGAAGCGCTGGCGGCGCCCGCGACCGCCGATCGTGACGCGCTCGCGCGGAAGCACGAGGTCGACCCCGAGATCCTCGGCGCGTGGCTCGCCTGCCTGGGGATCGGCCCGAACGCCCCGACCAAGCTCGAGCTGTTCACGGAGCGCATGCAGGACGTCGGCGGCTTCGACTTCGTCAAGGGCTGGGGTTCGTCCGAGACGCCCCTCGCGGTCGCCAACGCCTCGAAAGAGACCGTGCACATCCCCGGCGAGCTGAAGGGCCGCGGCGTGGCCGTGCACCCCTCGCCGACCCTCCGCGCCGGGGCGGGCTGGGCCTGTCCGGTCGCCGGCGAATATCGGATCAACGCTCAGATCCAGCACGTCCACCCCGCCTGCGGCAACGGCACCACCTGGCGGCTGGAATTGCGCCGGGGCGCTGTGCGGATCGCCCTCGCGGACGGCGTCGCGGTGGGACCGACGCCGGCGAAGGCCGGTCCGTTCGGGCCCATCGCGTTGAACCCCGGCGACCTGATCGCGCTGGCGGTCAGCCCTCGCGACGGCAACCATTCGTGCGACCTGACGGCCGTCGACCTGACCGTGACGGCCGCCGGCGAGGGAGGACGGAAGTGGGACCTGGCGGCGGACGTCTCGGGCGACGCCATGGCGGCCAACCCGCACGCCGACGGCTTCGGCAACGCCGCCGTCTGGTCGTTCTTCCGCGAGCCCGACGCCGACTCCGGCGGCCTGGCCTTGCCGGCCGGCTCGCTCCTGGCCCGCTGGCTGGCGACCCCCGAGCCGACCGAGCGTGCGGCGATCGCCGGGCGGCTCCAGAAGCTCCTGGCCTCCGGTCCCGCCGGGGCCGCCGCCGCCGATGTGGCCCTCTACCGCGGCTTGACGACGCCCGGCGGCCCGATCATCCCTGCGCAGCCGTCGGGCGGCCCCATCCCCGCCGACTCGACCTGGGGCCTCGACCCCGCGACGTTTGGACCGACCGCCGTCGCGGCCGGGATCGGCGTCGGGGACCTGGCCGTGCGCAGCCCGTCGACCGTGGCGATCCGGATTCCCGCCGAGCTGGCCGCGGGCGCCGAGCTGATGGGCTCGGCGGTGGCCCGGCCCGTTGAGGGGGGCGACGATTTCGTCCAGCTTCGGATCACGACCGGCGCGCCGGCGAACGTCCCCGGGCTGCGGCCCGACGCCCCCGTCCTGGTCGTCCCCGGGGGCACGGCCGAGACCCGGCTGAAGGCCGCCTTCGCCGAGTTCCGCGCCTGGTTCCCGCCCGCCGTCTGCTACGAGAAGATCGTCCCCGTCGACGAGGTCGTGACCCTGACCCTCTTCCACCGCGAGGACGAGCCCCTGCGCCGGCTGCTGCTCGACGACGCCGAGGCCGCGCGGCTCGATCGCCTCTGGGTCGAGTTGCACTTCGTCACCCAGGACGCCCTGACCCAGGTCGGCGCCTTCAACCAGCTCATGGAGTATGCGACGCAGGACAGCGACCCGCGGCTGTTTGAGCCCTTCCGCAAGCCGATCCACGAACGCGCCGAGGCCTTCCGCAAGGAGCTGATCGCCGCCGAGCCCCGCCAGCTCGACGCCCTGATCGCGTTCGCGTCGCAGGCCTATCGCCGGCCGACGACCGACCGCGAGGCGCAGGAACTTCGCGAGCTGTACGCCCGCCTTCGGGCCGAGGAACTCCCGCACGACGAGGCCTTCCGCCTGACCCTGGCCCGCATCTTGATGGCCCCGAACTTCCTGTACCGACTGGAAAAGGCCCCCGTCGGCGTCAAGTCGGCGTCGGCCTCCGACTGGGAGCTGGCCAGCCGCCTGAGCTACTTCCTCACCTCGTCGGCCCCCGACGCCGCGCTTCGCGAGGCTGCCGCGGCCGGGAAGCTCCGCGACCCCGACGTCCTTGCGGCCCAGGCGAAGCGCCTGATGCAATCGCCCGACGTGCGTCGCCTGGCCGAGGAGTTCGCCTGCCAGTGGCTGCACATCTACGACTTCGACACCCTGGACGAGAAGAGCGAGCGGCACTTCCCGACGTTCGCCGCCCTCAAGGGGGCGATGTACGAGGAGGCGATCCTCTTCTTCGCCGACCTCTTCCGCAACGACGCCCCGGTGCTCTCGATCTACGACGCCGATCACACGTTCCTGAACCAGGCGCTCGCCGAGCATTACCAGATCCCGGGCGTGACGGGCCCCGAATGGCGGCGCGTCGACGGCGTCCGGAAGCACGGCCGGGGCGGGATCCTGGGGCTAGCCGCGACGCTCGCCCAGCAGTCGGGGGCCTCGCGGACCAGCCCGATCCTCCGCGGAAACTGGGTGACGGAGGTTCTCCTCGGCGAGCGCACGCCCAAGCCCCCGAAGAACGTGCCGATCCTTCCCGACGACGAGGCCTCGGGCGGCGGGCTCTCGGTCCGCCAGCTCGTCGAGAAGCACACGAAGGACATCCGCTGCGCCGGGTGCCACGCCAAGATGGACCCCTACGGCTTCTCGCTCGAGGCCTACGACGCCATCGGCCGGTTCCGCGACAAGGACGCCGCCGGCCAGCCGATCGACGCCCACGCCAAGCTCCCCGACGGCTCCGAGGTCGACGGCGGCGATGGGCTTCGCTCCCATTTGCTCACGAAGCGTCGCGAGGCCGTCGAGCGCCAGTTCTGCAAGAAGCTCCTCGGCTACGCGCTGGGGAGGGGCCTGATGCTGACCGACGAGCCCTTGCTCGACGAGATGCGGCTCAGGCTCGAATCGGAAGGCCACCGGGTCTCGTCGGCCGTCGACGCGATCGTCCGCAGCCGCCAGTTCCGCGAGGTCCGCGGGGCCTCGCCGGTCCTCGCTGAGGCCCGCTGACGGGCCTCGCCTTCCCCGTTCGCTCCACTCCATCCTTCCGACCATCGAGGTGACCCATGCCGACCCCCGAGCTGTCCCGCCGCACCTTCCTGCGAGGCGTGGGCGTCACGATGTCGCTGCCGTGGCTCGAGTCGCACAACGTCTGGGGCGTCGAGTCGCCGTCGACCCACCCGGCCAGCGACCCGCCGGTGCGGGTGGGCGTGCTTTTCGCCGGCAACGGCTTCCACGGCAAGGAATGGTGGGCGAAGGGGAAGGGCCGCGACATGGAGCTGGGCGGCGTGCTCGCGCCGCTGCACGACTTCCGCGAGAAGCTCGTCTTCATCAAGGGCCTCTACAACGAGGAGGCCCTGAAGGGCAACATCCACAGCTCGCAGACCGGCAACCTGCTGTCGGGCGCGCCGCTGGCCTCGGGGGGCGAGATCCGCTCCGGCACCAGCTTCGACCAGCTCCTCGCCCAGAAGCACGCCGGGTCCACCAAGGTCCCCAGCCTGGTGCTCGGCTGCGAACAGCCTAACCCGTCGGTCCATAAAAACTACTCGATGCTTTACAGCTCGCACATCTCGTGGACGTCGCCGACGAGCCCGACGCCGCTGGAGCTGTTCCCCGCCCTGGCGTTCGACCGCCTGTTCAAGGACGAGGCCGCCAAGGGGGACAAGAGCGTCCTCGACGCCGTGCTCGCCGACGCCCAGGACTTCCGCCGCGACGTCAGCCTGTCCGACCGCCGCAAGCTCGACGAGTACCTGGAGTCCGTCCGCGAGGTCGAGCAGCGCATCGAGCGCGCCGGCGACCGCGGCGAGCTGCAGGGCTGGAAGCCGACCCTGGCGAAGCCCAACGTCCCCCGCCCCGCCGACGGCGTCCCCCAGGACATCGGCGAGCACATGAAGCTGATGTGCGACATCCTCGTCCTCGGCTTCCAGACCGACGCCACCCGCGTCACCACGCTGAAGCTGAACAACGACCACAGCTCGCTGCGCTTCCCCCAGCTCGGCGTGGATTACATGATCCACCACCTGCTCTCGCACACCGACACGGCCGACTGGCTGAAGGTCAACCAGCTCTTCACCGGCCAGCTCGCCTACATCGCCCGCAAGCTCGACGCGATCCAGGAGGGCGAGCGCACCGCCCTGGACAACTCGATGCTGATGATGTGCTCCAGCATGCTCTCGGGCGGGACCCACGACGCCACCCAGCTCCCGGTGATCCTCGTCGGCGGCGGAGGCGGCAAGCTGCAAGGCGGCCGGGTGCTCGACTACCTCAAGGCTCCCAACCGCAAGATGTGCAGCCTCTACCTGTCGATGCTCGACAAGGCCGGCCTGCACCTCGACGCCTTCGGCGATTCGAAGGAGGCGCTCACCGACGTCTGACCTTCTGAAGAGTCCGGACGCAGCGCCGATCAGAAGAGGTCGGCGTGCGTCCCGGTCCGGTGGAAGACGACCTCGGTCGGCGAGAGTTCGTAGATCAGGATCCAGTCGGGCTCGACGTGGCAGTCTCGACAGCCCTTCCACGGGCCGCTGAGAGCGTGATCGACGCGGCTGCGGTCAAGGGGACGCCGCTCGATGATGGCGGCCATGACGGCACGCAGCTTGGCCATGTCCTTGCCGCGGCTCTCCAGCAGGCGCACATCCCGCTTGAAACGAACGGCAAGGCTCGGCGTCAGGGGCGGTCGCGGGGCCGGCGTCGGCTCGTCTTCGCGACGATCGGCCTTCCGCCTTCGCGCCATGGATCAAATTCCGAGGTCGGCGAACATCTCTTCCGCGCTTTCATAGCGGGTCACGTTCTTGCCCGCCCGGGCGTCCTCGATGGTCCGCCGCGTCACCTCGTTGAAGTCGGGCTCGTCGGGGAGCGGACCGGCCTTGTCGGTGCGCGCCCTGGCCCGGAGCTGGGTCAGGCGCACCAACTGGTCCGCGAGCGTCTCGCCCTTCTTCCGCCGGACGGTCTTGGGGCGCATCGAGGCCAGCGACGCGACTACCTCGTCCGGCAGGCGGTCGAGGATCGAGTCGAGCAGGACGTCGAGCGCCGGGATCTCTTCGTGGATGGTGGCCATGCCTGAATCATATCCTGAGCCTGGAGCTTCGGGGAGCCTCATTCCGGCGTCGGTCAGAAGAGGAATTGGAGCCGCGCCCAGTACAGCTCGCTATTGAGATAGTACCGGCCCGGTTCGAAGACGACCGGGCTGCCGAACTCGGTGTGCTGCCAGTCGAGGTAGACCTTCAGGTACGAGTTGATGTACCAGTTGAAGCCCAGGTCGAGGACGCCGGCGTCGTTGGACCAGAGGTTGGGATCGGCCAGTCCGGAGGTGAAGACCTGGCCGCCCAGGTGCAGGGTGGAGTAGCGGGCCGCCAGCTCGACCGCGCCGAGGCCGAATTCTCCCCGCTTGAGGTTGAACGGCTTGCGGATCTGGATCGGGGCCCGCCGGGTGACGTTCTCGCCGGTCAGGAAGAAGCCGGCCTGCACATAGTAGGCGTCGACCGGGACGTCGACCCGCGTGGTGGTCGGGCCGGCGCCCGGCAGGTAGTTGACGAACCCGCGGTCCCACTCGGCGAGCAGCGAAAGCCGCTTGTAGAACCAGGCGGCGTGCAACGAGCCCATCGCGCGCATGCCGTCCTCGCGGACGTTGTTGTTGAAGGAGAGGAACGCCGGCGAGGCCGTGGAGGCTCCCGACCCCTGCGACGCATTGACCGAGGTCCGAAGCGCGAGCGGGGCCTGGGTCGCCGCCTGGTTGCCGACCTCGGTCGAGCCGCCGATGTTGAGGTAATTCAAGAAGGGAAGCCGCTCCGAGTGGCGGAACGGGCGGGCGTTGAGGAAGCCCACGAAATTGGGCTCGTCGTTGAGGTCCTCGAACGAGTTGCGCTGGCCGTTGAAGGCCCCGGCGGCGTAGTCGATCTGATCGTCCCGCAACGTGCCCCAGGCCATGGCGCCGATCTCGCGGATGTTGCTGAAATTGATGGCGAAGACCGAGCGTTCGGGCGAGATCAGGTCGTAGTTCGGGACGGCGTAGAACTCATAGGTGAACGGGACGCGATAGCGGCCGATCTTGAGCATGAGCCGGTCTTCGTCGAGCACCTTGAGGTTCACGAGCGCGTCGCGAAGCTCGAATCCCGAGAGGCCCCGCTGGAAGGAGGCCAGGAACTCGAGCTTCTTGGTCATGCGGCCGTTGAAGGTCCAGATCTGGCGGGGGATGAAGAAGCCGTTGTGGACCGTGCCCTGCCCCGTATGGTCGAAAAGCCGGTAGTCGACCTGCGTCTCGTTGTGGAACTGGAGCTGGAACTCGTCGTCGTCGCTGCTCAGCTCGAAACCCTGGCCGAGGTAAGCCTTCAGCGGCAGTCGACGCTTCGATCCCCGCGTATTGGTCGTGACGCCCGTCTCGCCGACCCGGAACGTCGGCGCCCCCTGGGTGGGATCGGCCGGTCCGTCATTCGCGGCCGGCGCCGGATCCGCGGCCGTCCCGGACGCGACCGTCGACGCGCCGCCAGTTCCCTTCGCCTCCGCGATGGAACGCATCTGATCGCGCAGCGTGCGATTCTCCTCCTCCAGCGCCTTCAGCCGCTTCTCGAACTGCTGGAGGATCTCCCCGGCCGTCGGAGGGGCCTCCTGGCCGCGTACGGTCGCCGCGCCCAGGCACAGGACGAGCCCCAGGGCGACCCAACGGCCCGATCGGAATTTGATCGCTGGACACGTCATGGACCATCCTGACCGTCGACTCGCATTCCGCTTCGTACGGTCGCCCGCGCGGGAGATCGGATTCAAAGCCCGAGTTGAAGTAAAACGACCGCGGCGAGCGCGGCCAGAACGAGCCCGACCCCGAAACACGCCGTCGCCAGGGCCTGGGCCGCGAGGCCGGCCGATCTGTGATGCTTCGGGCAGCTACGGGCGGCGCGTTGCTTGAGGACGATGCCCGCAGCGGTCGCGAAGAACAGGACCGAGAGAAGGGCGAGCGCCAGGGTCGGGTTCATCTTCGGCCTTCCTGGCCCTCGGGGCGAATGCTCTCACGGCGACGTGAGCGGGGCGGAGAGACGCCGAGCCGGCCGTCATGGGCGGCCCGGCGATCGCCGGACGGCGAGTCTTTCGTCAGGCCGCCAGCTCGGCCTGGGCGGCGAGTTGTTCGAGGGCCTCGCGGAGCGCGGCGGCCAGCAGGGCGTCGTCGACCCCCTTGCGGTTCTCGACGGTGATCTTGCAGCCGGCGGCGCGAAGGGTCCGGGTGGTCGGCGCCTTGTCGCCGCGGCGGGCCCCCCTGCCCTTGCCGACCGTGGAAGGCGTCCGGCGTGCGGCGACGCGGACGGCCTCGACGGCCTCGGCGCGGCTGAGGCCCTCGCTGACGACCCGCTCAGCGAGGTCGCGCTGGATGGCGGGGTCCTGGATCTTGCCGATCTCGTAGGCGGTCCCCGGCGGCAGCGTCCCCTCCTCGACCCGGCCCTGGACGGGCTCGGGCAGGTGCAGCAGCGCCAACGCCCGCACGACGGTCGGCTGCGCCACGCCGAGGGCCTTGGCCGTCTGGTTGCCGGACCAGCCGTTGCGATCCATCAGGGCGCGGAACGCCTTCGCCTGCTCGATGGGCCGCAGGTCTTCGCGCAGGCAATTCTCGATCAATTGCAGCTCCCGCAGCTCGCCCTCGTCGATCGGTCCCTCCGAGACCACGCACGAGAGCGAGGCCAGGCCGGCGAGACCCGCCGCGCGCCAGCGGCGTTCGCCGCAGACGACGACGTAGCGATCCTGCGCCTCATCCCAGCGCACACGGATGGGCTGGAGCTGCCCTCGCGTCTTGAGCGATTCGGCGAGCCGGGCGAGGGCGTCGGGCTCGAACTCCTCGCGGGGCTGGTCGGGGTCGGGCACGATCTTGTCGACCGGGATCTCGACGGCGTTCTTGCTCTTGGCCACCCCCTGCCAGCGGCTGGGGACGCTGGAGGTCTTGGCTTCCATCCGGGCCTCGAACGAGCCCATCTTGGGCCGCCCGGCCCCCATGCTCTCGGCGATGTTGGCGCCGCCGGCCTTCAGCAGTTCGTCCAGCTTTCCCATGTCAAGCGGCCTCCCCGGCGGCGCGCGGCGTCTGGGCCGCTGCCAGTCTCGCGAAAATCTCCTCGCCGAGCGCCTTCATGACCTTGGTCGCCGCCCCCTTGGGCTTGTACTGCGCGACCGGCTGGCGCTGGACGATGGCTTCCTTGTAGTCGGTCGAGATCGGCACCGTGGTCGTGAACACGGCGTCGCCGTAGTGGGTCCGCAAGAGCTGCTCGAACCCCTTGTGGACCGAGAGCCGGGGGTTCGACATGGTCACCAGAAAACCCAGCAGGAGCAGGTCGGGGTTGGGCCCGGCGACGACGCGGTCGATGGACTCCTGGACGTCGGCGATGCCCTGGGCCCCGAAGTCCTCGGGCTGGAGCGGGACGAGGAGGGCGTCGCTCGCGACGAGTGAGGTCCACGACGCCAGGTGAAGGTTCGGCGGGCAGTCGATCATGACGACGTCGTAGCGGTCGGCGACGTCGGCCAGGAAGTCCCGGAGCGCCGTCTGGAGCGGCCAGTCGACGAGATGGGGGTCGGGGACGTTGAAGCTGCCGGCGGCCCGGCTGCCGGCGAGGAGGTCGATCCCCGGCACGTTCGTCGCCCGCACGACCTGGTCGGCCATGGCTTCCTGCTGATAGACGGCGGCGATCGTCTCGCCCGGGTCGAGCGCCCGCGTGGCCTGGGGCCCGAGGAAGCCCTGCGTGAGGCTCGCCTGGGGGTCGTTGTCGACCAGCAGCACCCTCCTGCCCCCCAGCGCCAGGGCCCCCGCCAGGTGATAGCAGGTCGAGGTCTTGCCGACCCCCCCCTTCTGATTCAACGCCGTGATGATCGCCATGCGTCCCCCCCTCCGGAATCCGATTCTCCATGAGGTCATATCGGCCGGGGTATACCCCGCGTATAAGCCTTTCCCGCCCCGCCTCCTCGAGGGTCTGAAGCCCGCAACCACCGGGGCTATGCTCCGCGTATACCCCCCTGCCTCGCCAGCCTCTTGCCTCGTTTGCAAGTTTGGGTTCGATCCGCGGAAATTTTTTTCGTTTCGTCCGGCCCGCGGTCCCTGTGAATCGAGGAGGCCCGCGAGGTTTCGTCCGTTTTTACAGGGAAAATTGGCCGGACGAGCCCTCCGCGGCAGCCCGGTTCATCGGCTCTGTTTCGGCTTGGTTCGCGGGCGGGCACGGGGAGATGAAGCAGAAAGCTCCGAAATTCCGGCCTCTTCGGAGAATCGCCGAGCTGGAGTCAAGGGAACTTTCCGGCATGGGCGACCACCCTTCGCGGAACGATTCCGGGGCTTCTGGCGCGGCCTCTATCCTGAGGATGGGCTCGGGCGGGCGATCTGGGAGGAGAAAATCCCGGCGGCCGCTCGGGACTATACCCCGGGTATACCTTCCGGCCGCTGGGGCGCGATGCTGTGCAGCCAGGCCCTGGCCTTGCGGTGACCCTGCTCGGCCGCCATGCCCAGCCAGTGGCGGGCCCATCGTCGCGACTGTACGACGCCGTCGCCCGATAGGTACGACAATCCCAGGTTGTACTGCGCCGTCCGGTCGCCCGCCTTCGCCGCCGCCCGATACCAGCGAGCCGCCGTCGCCGAGTCCGCCGGGACGCCGACGCCCTCATGATGGCACCAGCCCAGGTCGCGTTGGGAGTCGGAGTCGCCCAGCTCGGCGGCCCGGGTGAGCCAGAGGAGCATCTTCGCGAGATCTCGCCGGGCACCCTCGCCCTCGCGGTAGCAGAACGCGAGGTTGTACATGGCCCCCGGGTGTCCGCGGCGGGCGGACTTCTCGTACCACTTCCGGGCGATCGAGACGTTGCGAGCCACGCCCCACCCTTGGTCGTGGCAGACGCCGATGGAAAACATCGCCCGGGCATGTCCCTGTCGTGCCGCGCGCCTCCAATGTCGGAGAGCGGCCAGCCAGTCGGGCGGCCTCGATCGTTTCCGACCGAACGCGATGCGGTAGCCGAGGCGGAAGTCGGCGTCTGCGTCGCCGTGCTCCGCTCGTCGCAGGAGGGTCTTCGTCGTCTCCAACTCTGCGTCCCTCCCCGTGGCGACGGGCTCTCATCCACGGAGATGGAGCCCGCCCGCGGTCGGAGGTTCGCCTTTCGGGCCGGGCTTATACGCCGCGTATAGGCTCGGCCGCCGATCGCGCTCAAATGCAGGGATGCGGCCCGGAGATCGTGGTCCCGGAGTCGATCGGGACGGCGGCGAGGCGACGGCTCGTCGCGGCGGAGGAGGTCTTGTGCATGTGCTCGATGCCGATCAGCTCGGCCCGGCCCCGGCCGCTGCGGCGGTGCTGCTCGATGAAATACATGAGGTTGTCGCAGGTGGTGTGGTCGATCATCGCGACCCGTTCGCCCACGTAAAGCACCACGTCGGAGACGTCGGCGGGGATGCGCCGCAGTTCGCGATTGAGGTGGGGGATGTTGAAGCAGACGAGCGGGCCGTTGAAGCGGATAACATAGCAGTCGCCCAGGCGCTCGCGTGTGCCGACGGGGTTGGCGAAGAATCGGCACGCCATGGCGATACCGTGTTGGATCCCCGCGGCCGGGGCCACGGCCTTGCGGGCGAGGTCGTGCCGGACCGTGGTCACCACGCCCAGCAGGAGCTTCACGGCCATTCCGACGCCGATCCCCACGAGCAGGTCGGTGGCCAGGGTCACGACCACCGTCGTGGCGAAGAGGAAGAGCTGCTCGCGGCCGATGTGCGCGACGTGCCGCCAGACGGCTGGTTCGCACATCTTGTAGCCGGTGTAGATCAGGATCGCAGCCAGGGCGCTGTAGGGGATCAGGTTGATCAGGGCCTTGCCCGCGAACAGGTAGAGCAGCAGGAAACAGGCGTTGTAGAAGTTCGCCCAGAGGGTCCGGCCGCCGCTGACGATGCAGAGCTTGCTCTTCACGCCGCCGGGGATGATCGTCAGGCCGCCGGCGAGGCTCGACATCATGTTCGAGATCCCCATCGCCAGCAGTGTGCGGTCGGGGCTCGACCGTCGCTTGAACGGGTCGATCCGGTCGATCGCCTTGATCGTCGCCAGCGACTCGGTGCCGTCGATCAGGACCAGCGTCAGCACGGCCGTGACGATCACCCAGGCGAGCGACCGGTCCGCGAACAGGCCGGGGAAGTTGGGCAGCACGATCCCGTGCTTCAGGATGTTGTCGGGGATGCTGATCCGGTGCGAGTCGTCGATGCCGAACAGCAGCCCGAGCACGACGCCCACGGCGACCACCAGCACCGGCGCAGGGACCGGCAGGCGGGAGCGGATTCGGGGGTGCGAGAGCCCGAACATCATCGCCAGGCAGACGCCGCCCATCCCGAGGATGTGCGGATCCACCCGGGCGAACTGCGACGGGGCCTCGGCGAGGATGCTGAAGAAGTCGTGGGCCCGGAATTCCTGGCCGAGGAAATGGGGCAGCTCCTTGGCGATGATCAGCAGGCCGATCGACGCCAGCATCCCCTCGACGACCGCGACCGGGAACACCGCGCTGAGCCTGGCGGCGCCCAGGAGGCTGAGCACCACCTGGATGGCCCCCACGACGCAGATCACGGCCAGCAGCAGGGGGTAGCCGATCTCGCGGTTGCCGTGTCCCAGGGCGAGCATCGCGGCGAATAGGGCGGGGGCCAGGCCGGCGGCCGGGCCGCTGATCGTGACGTAGGCCCCGCCTAGGAACGGGAAGATCAGGCCCGCGATGATCGCCGACATCAGGCCCGCGATCGGCGGCGAGCCCGAGGCGATCGCGATGCCCAGCGAGAAGGGGAGCGACGTCAGCGACACCAGCAGGCCGGCCATCAGGTCGTGCCGCCAGTGCTTGAGGCCGGCCAGCCCGTTTTGCGGCTTCTCGACGACGTCGTCGACGGAGGTTTCGGAAGACATGGCTTCGCAATCTCCAACGCCGGCGCAGGCCTGCGCCGGCAGTCCCAAAGAGCGGACGGGGGATGGCCGTCCGCGCGAGACGACGCACCGGGGGTGGTCGATCCCGAAGGGCGCATCGGCAGGATTCAGCATTCGACGCGGGAGTGGGCGTCGCTCGGCGGCCGGCGGTGGTCGTCGACCCACGCCGTCGCGAGACAGGCCGCAGGAGGGGACGGCGGCCTCAAGATATCGGCAAGGCGAGCCGGGCCCTGGGGAAAGGGCCGATCGGACTCATCAGCAGCGCAAGATCGAACGCGAGCCGTTTCTCGGGCTGGACACGATCGATGGAGGGGTGAGGAGGGAGTTCCGAAGCCCGGGCCGCAACGTCAAGGAGACGACCGGCGCCTCGGGCGACGATTCGAACTCCTCTTCTTCATCGGAATCCACGGCGACGATTCGCGACCAGGAGCGTTCCGAAGCCGCAGCCTGGGAGCCGTCGAACGACCCACCTTCGTCGCAGCTCGCGACGACGCAGGCGTACGACGTTTCCGGAGCGGCGAAGTCGCCGGACGCCACGGCAGGGAGGCCGGCGAGCAGGAAGCACGTGCTCAGGAAGGCGGCCGAGACCATTTCTCGATATCTCGACGATTTTGATACAACAGTCCTATCCGACAAATCTACTCGAAAAAGCAGCCGTCGGCAATTCCGATTTTCCTCGTGAGGCCGAAATGGATCCCCCTGGAGCATGGATCCGATTGGGACGACGATCCGGATTCTCTATAATCTCGGATCGCGCGGGATTCGAACGCGGCACTTGTACCGGGCAGGTCAGCTTGAATCCCGGGTCGAAGAAAACCGCCTCGCCACCCGCGAGGCTATACGCCGGGTATAAGCCGCGCCTTGATCCGACTCGGTTCGAGGTCGACGACGAGGGCGGGCCGTTCGGCGTGGACCTGTCCTGATAGGCTTCGCGAGAGAGCCTGCAGCTGGCGCCGCTCAGGCGAGCACCACGCGATTCCGGCGGCCGTCCTTGGCCGCGTAGAGGGCCGCGTCCGCGCGTTTGCACAGGGTCTTCACGGTGTCGTCGGGATGGAGGACGGCGACGCCGGAGCTGGCTGTGATCGCCCAAGGGATTGGAGGGATCGGCTCGCGAGCGAAATGCGACCGGACGCCCTCCGCGCACCGCACGGCCCCCTCGGAGTCGGATTCGGGCATGAGGACGATGAACTCCTCGCCACCGAACCGGGCGGCCAGGTCTGTCCTGCGGATCCGCAGCCGGACGACGTTCGCGAAGGCGCGGAGGGCCGCGTCGCCGACGTCATGGCCGAATTCGTCGTTGACGCTCTTGAAATGATCGATGTCGGCGACCGCCAGCGCGAAGCTTCCGCCATAGCGGCGGACCCGGGCGAACTCGGCGGCAATCAGCTCGTCGAACCGTCGGTGGTCGGCGATCCCCGTCAGCAGGTCGGTCTGCGAGAGGATCCGAATCTCCTCCTCACGACGCTCGAGCTTGTTGTGAGCGGAGAGCAGCTCGCGCTGCGCCTGCGCCAGGTCGAGGGAGAGCTGGATGGCCCGGTCGTTGATGCGTTCCAGTTCCTCGATCTCCGTTTCGGTGACGAGCAGCAGGCGGCTCCCGCTCCGCGAGACGGCGCCGCGCAACGTCCGCACCCGGCCTTCGGGGTCGCCGATGGTCAGGAGGCCCTCGTACGCGGCGTGGGGCTCCGACTGAGAGCATTCGACGAGGTGGGGGAGGCTGGGCGACAGCAGGTAGCCGGAGACGTCGGGATGAGGTTCGCGCGCCACCGCGTCGGGCAGCAGGCGGAGGAACCCCAAGTTGGCGTCGTGCAGCCGTCCGGATGGCTCGATCTCGGCGATCGCGACGGCGAGCGTCCGCCGTAATCCCGGGAATTTCAGCGGGCTCAGGTTCACGGCGAGGCCACGAGGAGTTCCGCGGCCTCGACGGCCGACCGCGCGTCGGAGCCAGTGCCGTCCGCCCCGAGCACCTTCTTCATCGGCGCGAAGTGGTTGATCGTCAGCCCTCCCAGGAGCAGCGCCGGGCAGGCCTCTCCCAGGGAGGAATGCAGGCCGGCGATCGCCTCACGCGCCGGCCGCAGGTGATGCGGCATCGCGACCGACAGGCCGACGACGTCCGGGCGAACGTCGCGGACCATCTTCACGAGCGAGGTCGTCGGCATGTTCGCGCCGAGGTAGTGCACGTCCCATCCCGACAGCTCGAACGCGTCGGCGACCATCCGCAGGCCGATGATGTGTTCATTCCCTTCGACGGCCGCGAGCAGCGCGCTGCGGCCGTTGGAAGGCAAGGACGAGGCCTGGGCGAACTCCCGCGCCAGGAGGCCGTGGACCATGGCCGTCGCCAGATGCTCCTGGGCGATGGAGATCCGATTGTCCTGCCAGCCCTTGCCGATCCCATATAGGGCGGGCTGGACGAGGTGAAGCTCCGCGTCGAGGAATGATCGGCCTTCCTGAGCGACCTCGCGGAAGATGCCGACCGAGGTCCTCTGGTCGCCGCAGATCAGGGCCGCGCCGAATGCATCGCATTCCTCGCACGCCTCCGGCATGAGAGGTACGCAGGGAGACGCCTCGGCCGAAGGATCGCGCAAGGAGGTGATCGCGGCGTTCAGGGCGGCGACGATCGGCCTAGCGTCGTCGTCGTCGAGTCGTGAGGCGAAGAACTCCATCAGGCAGCTCAGCGACAAGGTCAAATCCTGCGACGGAATGCCCCGCGAGCCCAGGATCGCCGTGACCCAGCGCACGTATTCCAGGATCGGCCGCCGGGTCCCGAATTCCACCGCCGGCCGGAGGAACTCCAGTTGATAGCCGACGTCTTCCCGACACGCCGCTCGACCGCGCACGCCGAACATGCCGTAGGAAGCGGTGGTGTTCTGATCGAACCGTCCGACGACCGCCTCGACGGCTTCCTGGTGGAGTGAGAGGAAGCGTTCCAGGCCTTCGGGCGTCGCGATCGGGTTGGTTGTCGCGTTCATGATTGGCCCTTCGGCTCGTCATCGCCGTGAAGGATCCGGACGTGAGAGATGCGGCTGGCTCGCACTCCGCATTCGGCGATCTTCCGCCGGCGCGCGATCGAACCGACCGCGGCGCCGCGAGCGGGAAGCGTCTTCGATCCCCGCGGAATCCGAAAGTGATCGCGCCTCGATGCCAATTGTCCTCCGCTCCGTCCTCGTCCGCCATAGGGCGTCGGCGACGACGTGATGGATGACGACGACGCAGGCCGGTCAGGGGACGTTGCGGTTGAGCTTCAGGAGCAGCCTCTCGACGCGGTAGACGACCTCGACGTCCTTGTCGCGGAGCGCCTCCTCGAGGGCGGGGACGGCCGCGGGGCCGAGGGCCAGCAGGCGGGCCTCGGCGGCCTCGCGCGACTTCCAGGACGGGTCGCCGAGCTGCTGGACGAACGCCTTGGCGCGATCCTGGAGGCGCGGGTCGACGCCGTGGACCACGACCAGGGCCACGCGCGTGAACTTCTTGGGCGTCGGGAAGACGTCGAGCGGGACGGCCTCGTCGATCGCCTCGCGGCTGAGGTGGGCCAGGATCAGCAGCTCGCCCGGCTCGAACAGATCCTTCGAGAGCCGGTCGAGCACGAGAGCGATGACGTCCTTGCGAAGGCCGCGACCTTCCAGGCGGCGGGCCAGGGCGTCGTGGGTGAACTCGCGATAGGACGGGTCGGACGACTTGAGGGGCTGGGACATGCCGAGCTTGATCGGCGGCCCCTCGACGGGCCCGCCCTTCTTGTCGGCCGCCTCGGCGAGCCGGCCGGCGGTGGTGATGAACAGGCGCCCTTCCTCGGTGACGCGGTAGCTGAGGCCGACGCCGCCCAGCAGGTCGGCCAGGGCGTCGCGGGCGGGGACGCCGGCGGCCTTCAGGCCGGTGGGCTTGGCGAGGTCGACCTTCTCCTTGGTCAGCGTCTTGTCGTCGAACTCGAAGCGGAGCCGGCACTGGGCCGAGACCATGCCGAGCAGGTCGCGGCGGGGGGCCGACTCGACGGCCGCGGTGATCGGCCGGTTGAGGAACTGGTCGACCCGGGCGCGGACCTCGGCGTCGCCCTCGGCGGGCAGCGGGGTGGGCTCGTCGGGCTTCTCCTTCTTCTCGTCCCCCTTGGCGGCGTCGCCGAAGACCTCCTCGGCCTGCTTGGCGGGATCGGCCTTGCGCGCCTCGGCGGCCTTCTTCTCCGCCTCCTTCTTCTCGGCCTCGGCCTTCTCCTGGGCGTCCTTGTCGGCCGCGGCGGAGGGCAGCTCGTCGAGCCAGCCGATGCGGAAGCCGGATTCCGAGGGCGCGATCACGGCGACGTCGACGAGGCGGCGGTTGGTCATGTTCTGAAGCGTATATTCGTCCGGCCCGCCCCGGATCCGCACGGGGATTGGCAGCGCGACGTCGGCGTCGTAGGCGATGAAGCGCTCGAATCGCGTCTCGTTCTTGAGATAGAGGGCCGCGGGGTTGGCGCGGAGCTTGCTCAAGAGGCCGCCGTCGTCGGGGAGGTAGCTCGCCGGGAGGTCGGGCGGCGGCTCGGCGAGCAGGTCCGAGCCGAACCAGCGGACCCGGCCGGCGTATTCCTTGCCCCCGGGCCAGTGGGCGAGGAAGGTCCCCTTCTTGATCTTCAGGTCCACGTCGACGTCGCGCGAGGGCTCGCCGAAGAACTGGACGAACGACCCCGGCGCGATCGGGAAGAGGCCGGCCAGCTCCTTGTCGTCGAGCTTGGGCCGGCTCGTGCCGACGACGCCCGGCATCGGGTTGCGATAGGCCTTCGCGGCGTTGAGGGTCGTCTGCGAGGGATTGCCCACCCAGATCGACACGTCGTCCACCTCGACGGCGATCTGCGCCCGAGCGTCGTCGCGGGGCTTCGCGGCGGGCTCCTCGGCCCCGGCCCGGCCGGCGACGAGCGCGAGGCTCAGGGCGACGGACGCCCCGAGGAAACGCGTGATTGTCCTGGTCATCGCGGGGGCTCCGGGGCGTTGGCGGCCGTCTTGGGCGGCGAGGCGCGGAAGAGTCGGGCGTCGGCCCAGACGACGCGGTCGCCCGCGTCCTGGCCGGCGCCGAAGTCGACCACAAGCTTGAGCTGCGAGGCCCCCGCGACGGCGAGCTTCAGCGGGACCGGCGGCGCGTCGGCCCGGAGGTCGGGGTTGGCGTAAAGCTCCTTGTCGTCGGCCAGCACGCGGCATTCGACGCGGCCCTTGCCGCGGGCCTCCTCGTCGAAGCCGACCAGGGCTTCGAACGTCTCGTACCGGCCTTCGAGGTCGTACGTCAATATGCAGCGCGCGTGGACGGCGAGGCCTCGGTCGTAGTTGCGGCCGTCCATCTTGATCTTGCCGCCCGACAGGCTCACGTCGCGACGCCAGGGCGAGCGGCGGCCGAAGAACGGCGTCTCCTCGACTCGGGCCGGTTCGAGGTCGGAGAGGTAGGTCATCTTGCCGCCCCGGAAGCGGACTTCCTGGACCTCGGCGGCGGGCAGCTTCAACTCCTGGCCCCACGGGGCTTCGACCTTCCAGACGGCCGCCTCGATGCCCTTCCAGCGACCCGAGACGGCCACGCCGCCGGGCAGGAGGAACGTCGAGCGCAGGTCGCTCGCCGGCGTCGCGGGTCGGGAGGCCAGGACGACCCCCTCGACCTGCTTGAGCGGCAGCGACCGCGACTTGCCCTGGTAGAGGAAGCGGAGCCGGCCCGCCTCGACGGCTTCCAGGACGCCCGCGATCGGGACGACCTCGCCGTTCTTCGACTGGGCGAGGAGCACGTCTTCGGACCCCCTCGTCTTGAGCCGGCGGGCGAACGACTCGGGCGTCTCCTTGCGATCGAGCAGGCTGAGGTGGACGCCGGCGATCCGCGAGAGCGGGATCTCCAGCACGTCCTTCCACGAGGTCGACAGGCGGAGCGAGTCCTTGGCGACGCCCTCGAACTTGCCGAAGAGCTTCTCGTCGCCTTCCAGGAAGACCCAGGCGTCGGGCGTCTCGGACGCCGGGGCCTTCTCGTCGGAGGCCAGCTTGGCGTCGGAATGGCCGTCGGCCTGGAAGTTGGCCGAGACGGCCTGGCCGTCTTCGTAGTTGACGTTCACCGTGAACTGCTTCTGATGGCAGTCGCCGGGCGGAGGTTCGAGGAAGACTTCGGCCGTGGTTTCCGTCCCCGCGCGGCGGAGGACCAGCGGCCAGCCCTGGCCGCCGGCCGCGTCGAGGCTCCAGGACGTCGCCCCCTGGTCGGTCTGGCAGTTGATCATGATCTGCTGGATCTTCGCCGGCCGGAGCCCGGAGAGCGCGAGCTGGATGTCGCGGATGCCGTTCTTCTTGGCCTCGACCTTGGGCGGCGGCTTGACGATCGTCGTCCCCGGCGGCGGGGCCGTGACCTCGTCGCCGGCCTCGGGCTTCTTGGGCGGCTCCGTCGCCGCCGCGGCGGCCGGAGCGGGAGCCGGGGCGCCGGGCTGGGCGGGCGCGCCGGGCTGCGACGGGGTCGGGGCCCCCTGGGTGAGATCGACGTTCGGCTGGCCGACGAACCGAGCCGCGAAGGCCGCCTGGCGTTCGAAGCGGACGCCCTCGATCTCGTCGAGCGGGATCCGGGCCTTCGGTTTGGGCGGCGGAGCAGCGGCGGCCGGCGCGAAGACGTCGGCCGGCAGCGTTCCGTCTGCGGCGGGCTGCGCCGGGGTCGCGGCGGCGACGGCCGCAGGAGCCCCCGCCGGAGGGACGGGCTGGGCCTGCGCGGGGGCTGCGACCGGGGCGGCAACGGCTGCGGGCGCCGCCACCCTCACCATGCCGCCGGCCTGCACTCGCACGGCCCGTGCCGCTCGTCGGGCGACGGCCGCCTGGACCGGTGGCGTCGGAGGCGGCGTCGCGCCCGGCGGGACCGCGCCGGCGGCGCCCGCTTCGCCGATGACGAGCTTGCCGTCCTCGATGCCGGTCGGCTCGCCGTAGACGACCTGGTCGAACACGGTGCGGACGGCGGTCCCCAGCCCGCTGACCCGCTCGGCGCGGATCGAAAGGCTCTTGAAGACGACGTCGACCGGGCCGGCGCCGCTGCGATTGACGGCGAACAGCTTGACGCCCGCCACGTCCTGGGGCTGGAGCGTGGCCTGGCCGAGGTAGCGAGGCTCGTCGGACTTCGCGTCGGTCACGAGGAACCGGAGGATCTGGCCCTCGCGCTTCAGCTCCAACTTGAAGGTCTCGCCCGCGGCGGGGAACGTCTTGCGCGGGGGGACGGCGGGCTTGGCCCCGGGCGCCCCGCCGCCGCCCATCACGATCATCCCCATGCCGCCCCGCATGACGATCATGCGGTTCTGCATCATCATCATCTGTTGCTGGTTCGGGTCGCCGCCGCCGACCTTCTCGATCGTGCGATAGACGGCCGTCCCGTTGGGCTCGACGACGCGGATGAAGGTCGCGTCGGGCTGGTCGATCGCGCTCAGGGCGATCGCCAGGCCGACGGCGACGCCGTCCTCGATCCCCGGCTTGGGGAGGCTCTTGGCGACGAACTCCGCCGTGATGGTGAAGTCGCCGCCGAAGCGGAGTTGCTGGGGCGCCTTCCAGCCCGTCTCCTCGGCCCCTTGCGCGAGGACGACGTGGAGGCCGTCGTCCTCGCGCTTGAGGGCCTTCTTGTCGCCGTAGCCCTCGACGTCGAGCGTCGCCTGGTCGAGCTTCGCGGCGTCGAGCCCGCGCGCATAGTCGCCGGAACCGGGTCCGGCGGCCGTCGTCGCGATCGCCAGGGCGAGGGCGAGCAGGGGGGTGGCGTGCATGGCGTCGGGCCTCGTCGTGTCCCGGCCCGGATCGGCCGGGCCGGTCGGGTCAGGGCGTCTCGGGCGCGGCGGCGGGGGTCTCCGCCTCGGGCTTGGCGGCGCCGGTCGTGGCCGACTTCTCCTCGGCCAGGCGGCGGTAGTAGCGCTCGAGGACCGTGCGGTACTCGGGCGGGAAGCCTTCCGACATCGACTGCAGGATGCGGTCGCGCTCGCGGGGGGTGAGCTTGGCCCATTCCTTGCCGCCGGGCCCGGCGTCGACCAGGTCGCCCACGCCGCCGGTGCCGCCGTGGATGTTCGAGTCGGGCGCGGGGCGGCTGGGTCGATTCTTGGCGATGCCGTTGCGGCAGCCCTGGCACTGCTTCTCCAGGTCGGCGATCAGCGCGTCGAGGTTCCGCAGGACGACCTTCTGGCCCTTCTGCGTGGGCTCGCCCGTGACGGTCTTGGCGAGGAATTCGGTCACGCCGCCCATCTTCACGGTGATCGACGACATCGTGGGCGGCTGCGCCTTCTCCGGGATCGGCGCCGCGGACGCCGTGGCGGCCCCGAGCGTCGCCAGGGCGGCTCCGAGGATGCGGTAACTAGTCTTCATGGCCTCATCCTTTCGAGTCGTTGCGGTTCGGAACGGGTCGGCTGGCAAGACCGGCGGTCGGTCACTTCGGCTTGGCGGGCTCCTCGGGGGCGGGAGCCTCCGCGGGGGCGCCCTCGTATCGCTCGGCGAGCTTCCCGAGGGTCTCGCGGATCTCGTCCTGGGACGACTCCAGCGTCTCGATGTCCCGCTTGAGGGCGGGAGGCAGGATCGCCTCGCCGGGGCGTCCCTGGTCGACCTTCACGGTGTCGTCGTTCACCCGCGACTGCAGCAGGCGAATCATCTTCAGCTCGGCGATCAGGCGGTTCAGCTCCTGCTCGCGCTGACGCAGGTCCTTGGGGAGTGGAGTGCCCGGCTTGGGCGGCGTCGAGGCCGGCAGCCGGCGCATGGCCTCGGCGAGCGCGAGGAGGTCTTCCTCGATCCGCTTCTCCAGGACCACGGTAGGCTCGGTCGGGTCGCCGTTCTTGAGCAGCTCCGACGCGTGCGTCATCTCGCGGCCGATCACCCGCAGCGAGGTCGGCAGGGCGATGCCGAACTCGGTCTCCTCGGTCAGGGCGCGAAGCTGGTCGATCCGGTCGGCCAGCTCGGCCTCCTTGGGGGCGAGGCCGGTGACGAGCAGGAGCGCCGTGCGAGACTTCTGGGCCACGCGGGGGGCCTGGGCCTCGGTCGTCTCGCGGATCGAGACCTGGATCTCGTGCATCTCGTTCAGCTCGGCGAGGATCCGCTGCTGAAGCTCGGTCCGCAGCTCGACGAGCAGGGCCTCGGCCGCCTTGCCCAGGTCGGTTCGGCCCTTGACCAGGTGCTTGAGCGCCTCGTCCTGCTTGACGGCGGCCGGGTCGGCGGCCTCCTTGCTCAACTGGCCCTCGGCCTCGCCCATCGCGGCCGAGGCGCGGATGAGGTCTTTCTGCAAGGCGATGCCCTGGTTGCCCAGCCGCGACGACGCCGACGCCAGCGCGTCGGACGCCCCGCGATTGCCGGCCTGGTCCTTCTCGGTCTTCTTGAAGTCGTCCTTCGCGGCCTTGGCCTCCTTGGCCGTCTTCGACCACGCCAGCTCGCGGCGCTCCTCCTGGACGATCCGGTCGAGGCGGTTGAGCGTCTCGCGCATCTGCCGCAGCCGCGCCAGCTTCATCTGAAAATCGAGGTCCTCCGCCAGCAGCAGCCGGCGCAGGTGGTCGAGTTTGGCCAGCATCTCGCGGACCTCGGTCTCGGCCTTCGAGAGCTGCGCATCCTTGAGGAGTTTCCGCGCGTCCTTCATCTGCTGGAGGATCAGCTCCTCGCGCGAGAACTTGAGCGCCAGCTTGAGCCGCGAAGCGTTCTCGGGCTCCAGGCTGCGGAGCGCCTCGGACAGGCGGAACATCCGCTCCTCCAGCTCATTCATCTGGGAGGCGACGTTCTCCTGCGTGAACTCGATCGAGTCCCGGTCGGAGACGTTGGGATCGGCGCCCAGGTCCTTCTTCGGCATCGCCTTGGCCGCGTCGGGCTTGGGGGCGTCCTTCTTCTCGGCGTCTTTCTTCTCCGTCGCGTCCTTCTTTTCGGCGGGCTTCTCGGCGGGCGCGTCTTTCTTGTCGGCCGGCGCGTCTTTCTTGTCGGCCGGCGCGTCGTCGAAGACGTCGGCGGCGTCCTGGGCGTGGGCGAGGCCGGACGCGGTCCCGAGGATCGCCAGGACGGCGAGGATCAGGAGGGGCGTCGACCGACGGCGAAGCTCAAGGCTTGTCCTTGTCATCGAAGACCTCCTGGGCTCGGGTTTCGCGGGCCTTCTCGGTCTCCTGGAGGACCTTCTGTTCCATCTTGATGACCTCCGCGACCTGGTTGACGACGTCGACGAAGCTCTCCCACTGCGACATTTGTTCGAGGATCTGCTTCATCTTTGTAACAACCTCGGCGTGCCGCCGTCGAGCTTCATCCTTGACAGGCCCGTTGAGGACGTTTGCGGAGGCGAGCGACTGGAGCGCCGACTGGAGCTGCGGCATGGGCCCGGCGGCCAGGGCCCGGAGCGGATCGACGACCCCGTCCTGCAAGAGCCGGTGCGATTTGGGCGAGCCGATCTGGTTGAGCTTCATCTCCTGGAGGGCGTCGGCCACCCGGCCGGCGATCTGCCCGAGCTGACGGCCGGCGGCCTGCTCGGCGCGGGCGATCGCGACGACCTCTTCGGCCTTCACGTCGCCTTCGAGGGCCGGGGCCTGCTTCTCGGTCGCGTCCAGGAGCGTCAGGAACTTGGCCCGCTCGGCGCGCTGGCGGATCAGGATCTCGTAGAACAGCTCGTCGGGCGAGACGACCGAGAAGGCCAGGACGCTCGACCGGCCGGTCTGCACGCCCCGGGCGCAGCGGTCGTCGGCCTCGGCGGTGAAGCGGAGCACGGTCCCCACGGCGGGCGGGTCGGACTGCAGGGCGACGTCGTGGCGGGCCTGATGGTCGAGCGTCGGCCGCGCGGCGTCGGACTCGAAGGGGATGGAAATGGGAGCCCGTTTCGTCTGCTGCTCGGGCTTGTCCGAATCGCCCGTGACGAGGGTGCGGTCGGCCTGGATCCGGAGCGCGGCGAGGCCGAAGTCGTCGGTCGCCGCGAGGGTGAGCGGGATGGTCGCGACCGGCGTCACGCGGCCGCCGACGCCCATGGACCGCAGGGTGACGCGGGGCTCGCGATCGCGCAACAGGCCGATCGAGATGAACGAGGGTTTCGAGGTCAGCCCGGTCTCGGACGAGGTGAGCACGATCTCCAGTGTGACCGCCTCGCGGAGCGTCCAGGTGGTCGCGAACGTCCGCGGGCCGGTCCGTTTCAGGGCGGGCGCGGGCCCCGGGTTAACGGTCAATTTTGCGTCCGAGAGGTCCTGGGTCCCCTCCAGGCTCAGCTCGACCTCCGAGTCGGGGAGGAAGAGCAGGCGGGAGGGCGAATCGTCGACGTCGCGGAACTGGGGATCGACGGTGCCGGGCTCCTTCACGCGAACCTTCGTCCCGGCCAGGGCGGGTCGGTCGACGCGCTCGACCGGGATCGGGCCGAGCCAGTCGTCGCCGCCGAAGAGCTCGAAGGTCGACGAGGTGGGCGACGGCGGGAACTCATACTGGTAATGCGACGGCGACGTCACGGTCATCGTCGCCGCCCGCGCGGGGCCCTTCGCGGCTCGTTCGCGGACGGTCACGGCCTCCGGGTCCGTCGGATTCCTGGGCTTCGAGCGGAGGAGCAGGGGGGCGCCCCGGCCGCCGACCGACCAGCGGTCTCCCTGGGATTCGATCAGCGGCAGGTCGCTGCGGACTTCGAGCATCGCCCGCTCGTCGCGGGGAGCGAGGAGCCGACCCCTGGCGTCGAGGTTCATGACCGTCAGATAAGTCGCCTGCGGCCAGCGCTCGTCCGAACCTCGGAACCAGCGCGCGAAGCTCAGCAGGGCTGACTCGGGATCGATCGTCGCGAAGGCCGCGGGGACGATGATCGCCAGGCCCCCGAGGGCGGCGTACGCGATCGTCCGTCCCGGGTTCCAGAGCCGCGTCCAGTCGGATTTGTCGAGCGCCTCGGACGCCTGGCGGACGGCCAGCCGGACCATGGCCGGTGACGTGGTCGAGCGGGGGTCTTCGAGCAGGGCCGGGAGCTGGAGGATCTCGGCGACGCGCTGGCCGAGGCCCGGTCGATGGCGGTCGAGCGTCAGGGCGAGCGACAGCTCGTCGAGCCCCGCAGGTCGCAGACGTCGGACCGCCCGGACGACCACGAAGGCGACGACCGCCGCGGTCGCCACTCCCAGCAGCGCGACGCGGGCGGCGAGGCCGGGCCGCAGCAGCCGGTCGATCGTCACCAGCGCCGCGCCGGCCGCCGCGAGGACGGCCGCCGACTCGGCCAGGACCTCGAGCGCGAGCTGGAGCCGGAGGCGGCGTCGCAGCCGAGCCAGGTCGGCCTTCAGCCGGGCCCGGGCCTCGGCGAGCGTGTGGGTCGTCGTCGGTTCGTTCAGGATCGACACGATGGTGGTTCCCGGGCCTCGTTCAGACGAGTCGATATCGCTTGCGCAGCAGCCATTCGGCCGTGAGGCCGACGATGATGGTCCCGAAGAGCAGGGGGGCGTCCCACAGCTCGTCGCGGTTCTCGATCGTGCGCGTGACCTCGCGCATGGGGATGGCGGCGTCGATCTGGTCGACGTCCGACAGCTCGAAGACCCGGCCGCCGCTCATCCGCGCCAGGTCGGCCAGGAGCGGGCGGTTGAGCGCCGGCTCGTCGATCTCGCGGCGAGGGGGCTCGACGCGAAACGTCGTCGTCGAGACCCGCGCGACGTCGGCCCCTCCGGTGAGGTCGGGCGCGGAGGCCGGCGCGACGCGGAGCGAGTACGCGCCCGCCTGCTGGGCGGGGAAGTCGGCCGTCGCCAGGCCCGGATCCTCGGGCGACTTCTCGAACCGGATCGGGTCGGGAGGCTGGCCGGTCGCCTCCAGCTCGGCGACCAGCTCGGACGCCTCGGCGAGCGCCGCGGGGTCGGTGTAGCGGATCGAGGCGTGGACCCGGTCGCCCACGCGATAGAGGCTCTTGTCGAGGTGGACCTGGAATGGGAACCGGCCGCCGAGGGCCTTGTTGCGGCCCACGCGGTCGACCAGCCGGGCCCAGAAGCCGTCGAAGAAGTCCTCGCCCAGATAGCGCCAGCGGTAGGTGCTGTCGAAGCCGATGAAGACCGTCCGACCCGGCCCGTAGAGCTGCGACGCCAGCAGGACATGCCGGCCGTTCTGGTTGGCCATGCGGGGGTCGCCGTGGCGGGCCAGGACCACCGCGCCGGGCCGGGCGCGGGTGACGGGGAAGCTCCAGTACATGCCTGGCAGGCTCGTCAGCATGGTCCGGTTGCGGATCGGGTCGGGGCTGAACTCAAACACCGGATCGCCTCGGCCCTCGGAGGTCAGGTCGAGCGTGTAGGTGTTCTGCGAGCTGAGCCGGACCTCGGCGTCGCTGCGGAAGAGGCCGGGGTCGCGGACGATGGGGAGGATCTTGGTCCAGCCGCCGCCGGCGGACTTGTCGTCGACCGACTCGAAGAGCTGCTGCGAGAACAGCTCGCCGGCGACGAAGATCAGGCCGCCTCCGTCGCGGCCGACGAACTTCTGGATCATGTCGGGCCAGTGCGCGCCCATCGTGCGAAGGTCGGGGTCGACCAGCAGCAGGGCGTCGTAGCGGCTCAGCTCCTCGTCGTTGTTGGGCAGCCGCGTGATCGGCCGGTCGCCGGGCTGGCGGAAGCCGGGGTCGGCGTGCTGGAGCCAGCCGGCGAACTCGACCTGCTGGTCGCGCATCAGGGCGTTGCGCAGGAACTGGACCTCGGGCGACGGACCGCCCGCGATCAGCAGTACGCGGATCTGGCGGCGGACGACCCGGGCCGCGGCGGTCGCGACGTTGTCGTCCTCGGTCAGCTCGGGGCCGGCGTCTTCGACCTTGGCGCGGTACTCGTACTGGCCGACGACCGCCGGGACGACCCGGAACGTCGCGCGCTTCAGGACGCCGTCCTCGCCCAGCACGACGCGCTGGGATCCGACCGGCTCCCACGCCCCGTCGTTGATCCGGCGCTCCAGGACGACGGTGGCGTCGGCGTCGCGGAGGCCGCGGGCCTCGACGACGACCGAGACCGTCGTCGGGTCGCGGGCGAAGACGACGGGGTCGACCTGCAGCTCGGCCAGGCGGATGTTGCGCGGACCTTCGTCGGCCCCGGCGGCGATGGCGAAGATCGGGATCTTCTGGCGGGCCGCGGCCTCGACCACGCGGGTCGGATCTTCGCCGGCGTTGGAGCGGCCGTCGGTGGCGAGGATCAGGCCGGCGACCGGCTGCCCGCGATGGGCCGCGATCACGCCCCGGAGGGCGTCGCCCAGCGGCGAGACCGTACGCTTGGGCTGCACGTCTTCGAGCTTCCGCGTCCTGGCCGCGTCGCCGCCGCCGGGGCGGGAGGCCGATTCGAGGTCGTAGACGAACACGTCTCGGCCCTTCGAGAGCGCCTCCAGGTTGGCCCCCAGCACCTTCTGCACCAGGCCGAGGCGCGGCGATTCGCGCAGGCGATCCGCGGCGGCCTTGCCGTCCTTCGCCTCGACCCCGAGCTTGCCGGCGATCGCGGCGGCTTTCGCGGCGTCGGTGTAGGGGTCGGAGAACCGCATGCTCTCCGAGTCGTCGAGGATCATCGCCAGTCGCGACGGCGACTGCTCGCGGCGGACGAAGACCAGGACGGGCTCCAGCAGCATGACGCCCAGCGCGGCGATCGTCAGGAGGCGGATCGCCGTCAGGAGGATCCGCCGGCCCGTCGTCAGGTCCTTGCGGCTCCAGCGGGCGAGCTGCCAGATGAGGACGACGAGCGCGAGCGCGGCGAGGGCCGCGCCGACCGCGGCGGCGCCCTGGGGCAGCGACGCCAGCTCCAGCCGGACGTCGTCCGGCGGCGGCGCGCCGGGCGACGGCGTCTCGATGCCCAGGAGGTATTGCCAGAATCGATTCATGACGACGCGTTCATTCCCCGTTCCAGGAGTGGCTCACCGGGACCGACCGACCCACGCCGCGAAGGCCGCCTCGGCGACGAGCAAGACGAGCAGCGCGGCCGCCAGGTCGCGCCAGATCTCGCGGCCCGTCGCCGCGAAGGACTCGACGTCGCCCCGGGCCGCGACGACTTCCACGTTCAGGGGCTCAAGCAGCTTCTTGACCTCGCCCGACTCGATCCGCTCCAGCTGGCTCTCGCGGGGATCCGGATTGGCGGCGAAGACGTCCTCGCGGGCCCCGAGCGGGCCCTCTTCCCACGACAGCCGGTACACCCCGGCCCTCCGCGTGTCCGGGAGGTCGATCGAGAAGCCCGGGCCGCGGTCGTCGGTCGGATCGTCGGGCATCGGCACGGCCGCCAACGACAGGGGCTCCGTGCCGCCGGGCGGGGTCAGCCGCGCGTTCGTGACCTCGTGGCTCGAATGGACGATGCGAAGGATCGGGTCGCCGGCCGCGATCGTATTCGCCGTCGACGTCGCGCGGGCCACCCCCTTGACCGCCTCGCGGATCGCCAGAACGAAGCTCGGCTCGACCGGCCAGTCGTTGCCGGTGCGGTCGGCGGTGGTCGTCCAGAGCAGCACGCGGCCCTCGCCGACGACCCGCTCGGCCACCGCCGGCGAGCGGTCGGGATCGTTCCAGCGGGCCAGCACGCGGGCCTCGTCCTTCTCCTTCGACTCGCCCGACGTGGCCGTCCCCTCGTCGACGGTCGTGATCCAGCGCACCGGGACGCGCTCGAAGGCCGACGCCTTCAACTCCAGCAGCTTTTCCAGAGGCGACGGCCGCACCGGCTCGATGAACAGGCCGCGGAAGGGCTGATCGGAGGTCGCCTTGAGCGCGAACGGCAGGATCCGGTCGTCGGGCCGGAAGAGGAGGTCGTTGTACAGGCCGAGATCGACCCGGGCCCCCGCGAAGATCATCAGCCCCATCCCCTCGCGGACCAACCGGCGGAGTCGGGTCGCCTGCTCGGGCGTCGGCGCGGCGACGTTCGCCAGCACGAGCACGTCGGGGGTTTCCAGCCGCTGCGAGAGGAAATCCTGGTCGGGCACGACCTCGATCCGCCAGGCTTCGGCCGACCCGACGCCGATCGACAGGGGCGCGGCGAGGTAGTCGACCTCGGACGCGAAGGGCTCGGCGGAGGGCTCGCCGTCGACGAGGCGGATCAGGAGCGAGTCCTTGACCGGCACGGACGCCCAGCGGCGGCCGTCGGCGGGCAGCTCGTCGTCGGGGAGCTGGAGCGAGAACTCGTGAGGGCCCGAGCCGGGGAACGAGACGGAGAGCGGCAGGCGGACGGTCGCGCCCGGGGCCAGCTCGGGCAAGGGGACTTCGCTCGGCTTGTCGTCCACGCGGAGGATCGCCTTGGCGGCGACGATCGAGCGCGGCGAGTCGTTGCGGACGACCGCCTCCCACGCGGAGGGGGCGCCGGCCAGGACCGTGCGCTCAAGGGGCGCGAGCGACTGGAGGGCGACGTTCGCCGTCTCGACTGCGCCGACGTCGACGATCCGCACGACGACCGCCTCGTCGCCCCAGCGCTTGGCGATCTCGCCCACGGTCCCGTCCCAGCCGCTTCGTCTCAGGTCGGTCAGGATGGTGAGCCGGCGGGTCGGGTAGGTACACGATTTCAGGACGTCGTCGATCCCCGCGAGCACCGTGGGCCAGGCGGCGTGGGTGGCGGTGGGGGATAGGCCCGCTACGGCGGCGGCCAGTTCCTCGCGGCGGCCGGCCTCGACGTCGTGGACCACCGGGGCCGTCGGGGCCGAGGTCGTCGCCAGCGTGCAGCGGTCGTTGGGGGGCGTCGAGCCCAGCAGGGTCGTCGCCACCTGCACGGCCTTCTGGAAGGCCGCGCCCTCGCTCGACGCGTAGCCCATGCTCAGCGAATCGTCGATCAGCACGACCTCGCTCGAACGCCCGCCGCGGCCGAGCCAGCGCTCCATGCCCGTCGGGTTCAGCACGGGCCGGGCCAGGAAGAAGAAGAGGACGACCGGCAACGCCACCCGCAGCAGCAACAGGAGCAGTTCTTCGAGCTGGATCCGGCGGCGGTTGCGCTGGATCGTCAGCTTCAGATATTTCATGGGGGCCCACTCCACGCGGCGGAACCGGCGACGGTTCAGCAGGTGGATGATGATGGGGATCGCGCCCAGCAGGGCGCCCCAGATCAGGAGTGGACTCAGGAACGTCATGGCGTCGAGATCACCCCCGTCGGACTCGTTTCGGGCCTGGAATGGGATCGGCGGCCGGTTCGCATCAGCGGCCGCGGCGGTCGGTCCGGCCGGCCTCCAGCCGGGTGTGCAGGAAGCGGCTCAGGGCGTCGGCGAGCGGCTCGTCGGTCAGGAATCGGACGTGGTCGTAGCCCCGCGCCCCGCACGCCTTGCGGACGCCATGGAGGAAGTCGTCCATCGCGGCCCGGTACGACTTCTGGAAGCCCCGGGGCTCGGCGAACAGCTCCTCTTCGCCTTCAAGATCCTTGAAGACCGTCGGCCCGTCGAACGGCAGGTCGACCTCGTCGTGATCGAGAACTTGCATGATCAGCACTTCATGGCCGCTGAACCGGAGCCGGTCGAGGCCCCCGTAGAGCGTGTCCAGGTCGGTCAGCAGGTCGGAGACGATCACGAGCATGTTGCGGCGGCGGAACTGGTCGCCGAGAGCCAGCAGCAGGCCGCCCAGCTCGGTCCGTCGTTCCGGCTTGCAGGCCTGGAGCATGCCCGCGACCAGCTGCACCTGCGACTGGGTGGCGCGGGGCGGGATGGTCTTCACCGCCTTCTCGTCGAACAGCACCAGGCCGACGGGGTCCTGCTGGCGGGTGAGCAGCATCGCTAGTGAGACCACCAGCGTCGAGGCGTAGTCGAACTTGCTCAACGCGGCGCGGTCGCCCTTGTACTTCATCGAGGCGCTGGCGTCGACGAGGAACGTGACCCGGACGTTGCTCTCTTCCTCGTACTGCTTGACGTAGTGGCGGTCCGACCGCGCGAAGACGCGCCAGTCGAGGCGACGGAGGTCCTCGCCGGGCGAGTATTCGCGGTACTCGGCGAATTCGACGTTGAAGCCGTGGAACGGGCTCTTGTGGAGGCCGCTGATCGCCCCTTCCACCAGCCGCCGCGACCGCAAGGTCAGGTCGGAGATCCGCGCGACGGCGTCAGGATCGGAATATGGCCGAGGCGGCGGCATCGGGCGCTCCCTTCCGGACGGGGACCTCGGCGAGCAGTCGCTTGACGATCGTGTCGCTGGTCTGGCCGTCGGCCTGGGCGTTGTAGTTGACCACGACGCGGTGGCGCAGCACCTGGGGCGCGACCGATCGCAGGTCGTCGATCCCCACGCTCGGCCGCCCCGCGAGGGCGGCCTTGGCCTTGGCGGCGAGGATGAGCGACTGACCGGCGCGGGGGCCCGCGCCCCAGGCGAGCCAATCGTCGATGAACTTGGGCCCGCCGTGCTCCGTGCCCCGGGTCGCCCGCACCAGGTCCATCGCATAGTCGATGCAGTGGTCGGTGACCGGCACCCGGCGGACGAGCTGCTGGAGCGCCCGGATCCGCTCGCCGTCGACGACCGGCTTGATCTCGTCGTGCTGAACGCCGGTCGTCATGCGGTAGATCCGCCGCTCCTCGTCGGGCGTGGGATAGTCGATGAAGACCTTGAACAAAAAGCGGTCGAGCTGGGCCTCGGGCAGGGGATAGGTTCCTTCCTGCTCGATCGGGTTCTGCGTCGCCAGCACGAAGAAGGGGTCGGGGAGAAGGTGGCGGCGGCCTCCGGCGGTGACCTGCCGCTCCTGCATGGCTTCCAGGAGCGCGGCCTGGGTCTTGGGGGGCGTGCGGTTGATCTCGTCGGCCAGGATCAGGTTGGCGAAGATCGGCCCGTGGACGAAGCGCAGCTCGCGCGCCCCGCTCTGGCGGTCCTCGTGCAGGACCTCGGTCCCGGTGATGTCGCTGGGCATCAGGTCGGGCGTGAACTGGATCCGGTTGAACTCCAGCGACAGCGAGTCCGCCAGCGCGTGGACCATCAGGGTCTTGGCCAGGCCGGGGACGCCCTCCAGGATGCAGTGGCCGCGTGCGAAGACGGCGACGAGGAGTTGCTCGACGACGTCGTCCTGACCCACGATCCTCTGGGCGATCTGGCGGCGGATCTCGTCGTGGATGGTCCGCAGCTGCTCCAGCTCGGAGAGGTCCAGCTCTTCGACGGCGGTGCTCAAGGTCGCGTCCCCTTCATCAGCGCTGGAAGACCGGGAGAAACTTGAAAGGCAGTTGGAGGATGATCGCGGCGACGGACGTCCCGAAGACCTGGCCGATGCCGTCGCCGTTCCAGGAGCCGTCGGGCTGCTGCTGGGCGATGAGCTGTTCGCGGGTCTTGGGAAAGTACTCGTCCCAGTAGGCGTCGCCGGCCATGTAGAAGCCCTGGGAGGCGTAGAGGTGGGCGTAATAGTCGTGCCCGCCCCCCTTGCTCCAGCCGTCGTTGGCCTTGAACTGGTCCCAGACGTACTTGAGGCAGTCGGTGGCGATCGGCCCGTCGAACTGGCCGGCGTTGTACAGGGTGGCTACGGCGGCGGCCGAGATCGGCAGCCGGGGGCCGCTGGGGCTGCTTAGCGAATACTGGATGCCCCCCTCGGGCGTGCGGCACTTGTCCAGGTACTTGACCGCCTCTTCGATGACCGCCTGGGGGACGAGGAATCCGGCGTTCTGCGCGGCGCGGAGGGCCTGCACCTGGGTGACGGTCACGGATCCTTCGTCGCCGGTGCCGGGAGTATACGTCCAGCCGCCGGCGCCGCTCTGGCCCTGGCTGGTCAGGGTCACGGCCTTGCGGACGGTCGTCTGCACCTGCTTGCGAAGGGCTTCCTTGGTGATCATGCCGTAGACGCTGGCCAGGAACATCAAGGCGAAGCCGTGGCCGTGCATGGGGATGCCGCCGTCTTGACCGGGGCCGGTGATCAGCCCGGTCTCGGTCGCGCATCGCACCAGGAACTCGACGGCGCCCTGGACCGTCTTGGAGTACTTGCCGCGGGTCGGGGTGTCACCGTGGGCCAGCAGCGCCGTGCCTGCCAGGCCGGTCATCGCCACCGGATAGACCTGGCCGCCGCCGGTGATCCACGAGCCGTCGTCGGACTGCTGCGAGGCCAGGTAGTCCAGGCCCTTCTGCACGACCCGGATCGTCTCGGGCGTGACGTGCTTGGGCAGGACTTCCTCGGCCGAAAGTCCCGAGACGACGCCGGTCAGCCAGCCCCCGCCGACGGCGGCGACAGCCGGAGCGCCGGCGGCGCAGCGGGCGAGGAATGCGCGGCGCGTCCCGGTCGGGGATGATCCGCGGAGGGAAGGCCTCATGGCTTGGCGGCCCCCTTGGGACGGATCGCGTAGCGGACGAGCAGCTCGACGCGGATCGGGACTTCCTGGAACTTCGTGGTTTCCAGCCGATTGGGGAGCGTATCGTCGTCCTGGGAGGGGGGTTCGCCGTAGAAGTACGCGTACGGCGAACGCGACGTGTTCCCCGGCGCCGTCATCTCGCGGACGGCCTGCACGGCGCCCAGCTCCAGGCCGTTGAGCCGGGCCAGGCGTTCGGCCCGCGATCGCGCGTCGGCCGCGGCCTTCGCGAAAGCCTCTTCCTGGAGCTTGTCGTAATCCTCGACGACGAACCGCACCAGGGTGGTGGTCGAGTTCATCCCGTAACGATACGCCATATAGGCGCTGTTGCTGGGCGGCCCGACGTGGGCCCCGGCGTCCTGGGCGACGTCGAGCAGGCGGCCGACGAGCTGCAAGACGGCCTCCTCCTCCATCGCCTGGATCTTCGTGGCGCGGACGACCAGCTTGCGCGAGAGCTGCACCTCGCTCTTGGCCTTGGACTGGACGCCGTAATCCATCATGTACGGGTTGAACGCGGCCCCCTTCTGGTCGACGAGCAGGCCGCGTTCGTCCACCACCACGTCGGCGAGCTTGAGGGCCGCGAAGGCGTCGCGGACGCGCTTCTTGGCGTCGCGGAATTTCACGATGGCGTCGCCGGTCAGCTCGGCCGAGGCCGAGACGTCGAGGTCGATCTCGGCGAGGGTCGGCTTGACCTTGACGACCCCCTTGCCGACGACCGTCAGGCCCTCGATGTTCCCGAGGTCCGGCGGGGCCTGCGCGGCGGCGGGGCAAGGGGCCGCGACGGCGACCGCGACCGCGACGGCCGCGAGCACGATCCACGCCGCCGGGCGCGCTGCGGCGACTTTCCAGGGCGCGCGGATGGACTTCATCGCGGGGCGTTCTCCTTGGGGTTCGTCGGGGCCTTCTGCGACGGCCTCGGATAGGCGGTGATCGCGCGGTTGGAGACGGTCAGCAGGCGGTCGCGCGTCACGAGCAGGCCGGCGGCGTCGGCCCCGAGGTCCTCGCCCCGGAAGATCCGCCGGACATGACCGGTCCTCGGGTCGAGCTCGAACACCCCGCGGGGCGTCCCCTGCCAGATTCCGTCGGGTCGGATCAGGACCGTCCCCTTCAGGCTCCCGCCGGGAAGCCGCGTCGCCCAAGAGAGCGCCCGCGTGCCGACGTCCAGGGCGGCGATCTCCTCGCCCCCGAGATAGATCGAGCGGTCGTCGACGCCGAGCACGCGGACCGCCTTGCCGATCGGCCGGCGCCAGGCGACCGTCATGCGATTGGGGTCGATGGCGTAGATCCTGGACGACTGGGCCCCTTTGAAGACCAGCGCGTCACCGCGGTCCTGCGGAGGCTCGCCGGCGACCTGGGGCTCCTGGTTCTGATAGCCGTAGGAGAAATAACGCTCGGTCTCCAGCGGGGCCGTCTCGTAGCCATACCCCCAGTCGAGCGTGCCCGAGTCGGCGTCGAGCCGGACGAGCAGGCCGACGTGGGTGTCGACGTAGAGCGCCCCGGATTTCAGCAGCAGCCGCACCTGCGGGTTCTGGTCGCGGCGGCCGTAATAGGAGTACATCTGCTGCGCCTGGCGCGAGACGGCGACCTCGGCCTTCCAGATCGGCCGGCCGTCCTGCGGCCGCACCGCCAGCACCCACTGCTGCGGGAGCGGCTGATTCTGCTGGATCTTCACCGGGATGAACAGCTTGCCGTCGCCGAGGATCGGCGGCCCCGACGGCTCGTATCCCGCATACTCGGGGAGGTCTGAGAGCTTCCAGAGGACCTCGCCGTCCTCGGCGCGTCGGCATTCGAGCTGCATCGACGAGTTGTAGTTCTGGTCTTTCATGTCTTTCGACACGGTCCAGAGCAGCTTGCCGCGGGCCAGGATCGCGAACTGCAAGGCGTCGAGCATCTGGCCGGCGGGCTGCTGCGCGAGCAGCTCGACGTGGTGGAACGACTCGGTCCGCCAGCGGATCTTGCCCGTCGCCATGTCGAGCGCCAGGAACCGTCCCAGGAAGTTGACGTAGAGGGTCGAGCCGTCGACGGCCGCGGCGGGCGCCGCCGAGCTGAGCGGGCCGGAACGCCACTGGTTCAGCTCGACCGGGGTCATCCCGGCCTCGATCGATTCGGCGATCCGGAACTGCCAGGCGGGCGCCACGGCGTCGGCCTGGTCGATCAGCCCCGCGTCCGTCACCGCGGCGGAGTTCGAAGGGGCCGACGCGGGACGATCGGCGTCGACGAGCCGGCGGAGCAGGTCGGGGGGCGACTCGGTGCGGCCGCCGAGCGTGGTCCGCTCGGTGCGATGGCGATCCTCGATCTCGGCCCGGAGCTGGTCGAACTCGGAACGTCGGCCGGCCCGGTGCAGGGCCACCGCCGCCTTGGTCGCGACGGCGGCCGGCGGCAGGTCGGCGTCGGGCCGATCGCGGAGGATGGCGAGCCAGCAATCGGCCGCGCGGTCGAACCGCCCCTGCTCGAAATACAGGTCTCCCAGGCGATCGGCCGCGGCCGCGCCGACCGAGGTCGTGAAGTAGGCCGAGTAGATCCGTTCCAGGTTCGCCTGCTCGGCGTCGCCCTCGGCCTTCTCGAACAGCTTGCGCGCCTCGGCGTCGTAGAAGAGCCGATAGGCCGCCTGGCCTTCGGGGGGGAGGGCCGTCAGGACCTCGCGCCGCTTCCGCGCGACCGGGACGATGAAGCCGTCGGCGCCGTCGACGAACCGCAGGGCCTGGTCTTCGCTGATCGTGTAGAGGGCCTTGAGGGCCCGCTCCCACGAGCCTCGCTTCTTGAAGCGCTCGAAATCCTCGAGCGCCTCCTTGACCTCTGTGGTCGCCGGGGGCATCTGCAAGGGACGGCCGGGATCGTCGTTCGACACCTTATCGCGATCCGCAGGCTTGGCATCGTCCGCCGCGCGGCCGATTCCCGCCGACGCCATGGAGGCGAGCCAGACCAGCGCGATGACGCGTCGCATCCAGAGCATGCCGCCTCCGTCGAAGGGTCCGATCACGGGGGAGAAGCGATTAAGCCCGAATGCGTCCCGGGGGAGGGCCGGGGCCGGAAGGCGAGTCGCGACTCACTTCCGGCAAGAGACATTTGTAGTGCTCCCAATTCCCTCGTGCAAGATGGTACCGTGAATCTCGTCGAGGCCCCGGGGAGGTGCGACCCCCGACGAATCGGCCGCGACGCGGGCCGGGCCGCCTTCAGACCGCATCCCCGGATTGTCCATCCTACGAAACCGCTTCGGAATGGTTCTTGTTGAGATTCATAAAGAAATCAAGCGAACGCCTTCGAAATCCATCGAGCGATACGCCGTTCGAAAACCATCCTCGGCGGAAGGCGGGCAGTCGTCGGGGCCCGAGTCGTCATCGTAAATTCATTCCCCAAGGCTGCATGCGGTCGCAGTTGGGAGTCGTCTCGTCGATGCGTGCTGATTCCTCCGGGCGTTTCGCGGCCGCGATCCCCGGGGTCGCGAAAAGAGGGGACCGATCATGATCCGGCTGGGGCTCTGCTGCACGTTCCGCGACGAGCCGATCCGGTTCGTCACCACGACGGCGGCCTACGTGAATCGCCTGAGTCGGGCCGATGGACTGGTGAAACTGTCGGCCCTGTGCCTGGCGAACGCCGAGGCCCTGCTGGCCGCACTGCGGTTTTGCAAGGCCGCCGACATCGGCTGCTTCCGGGTGAACAGTCAGGTGCTCCCCCTGAAGACGCATCCCCAACTCGCTTATGGGATGGAGGAGCTTCCCCAGGGCGACGGGATCGTCCGTCGCTTCCGCGAGTGCGGCGCGTTCGCGTCGCTCCACGGCTTGCGGACCTGCTTCCATCCCGACCAGTTCGTGGTGCTGAATTCGCGGCGGCCCGACGTCGTCGACGCGTCCGTCCGCGAGCTGGAGTATCAGGCCGAGGTGGCCGAGTGGATCGGGGCCGACGTGATCAACGTCCACGGCGGCGGCACCTTCGGCGACAAACGGAAAGCTCTCGACGACTTCGCCCGGGCCCTCGACCGCCTCTCGCCGAGGGCTCGGAGTCGCCTGACCGTCGAGAACGACGATCGGACCTTCACGCCCGCCGACCTGCTCCCCGTCTGCAAGGCCGCCGGCCTGCCACTGGTCTATGACGTACACCACCATCGCTGCAATCCCGACGGCCGATCCGTCGAGGAGGCGACCGAGCTGGCGCTCGCCACCTGGAACCGGGAGCCGCTTTTCCACCTCTCCAGCCCCATCGCCGGCTGGGACGGACCGAGGCCCGAGCGTCATCACGACTTCGTCGACCCGCACGACTTCCCCGACTGCTGGCGCGGCCTCGACGTGACCGTCGAGGTCGAGGCCAAGGCGAAGGAAGCGGCCGTCCGCAAGCTCCGAGACGACCTGGACGCGCGGCCCGGGGCGGAGCGGGAGGATCGGCGGACGGCGACCCCCCGGGATTCTCCGGCGTCTCGTCCAAACGCTGAGTGATTCCGACCCTCGTCATGAGTATGCTTTAAGAAATGCGTGCCATCGCAGCGGACGGCCCCGGCCCCTCCCGTGCGACGGCCGGATCGACGAAGCTTCACGCCGAGAGCATCGCAAGGGATCTCCATGAACACGATTGATTATATTTATCGCTTCGATCCCGAGAAACCCTCGGCCAAGCCCCTGCCGCACGACGCGGACGCGGCCCGGCGCGTCTTGGAGGACGGCAACCGACTCTTCTCGCAATGGATGGAGAGCTGCCGCACCGGCACCCCCTCGCACGGCGAGCCGCGTTACATCGTGCATTGCAACGGCCTGGAGGTCGGCATGCTGCGCACCCGCGGCGAGATGCCGACGCAGTCGCCGTTCGCGGTGGTCGTGGGCTGCTCCGACGCCCGGGTGCCGACCGAGATGCTCTTCGGCCAGGGGTTCAACGACCTGTTCGTCATCCGCGTGGCCGGCAACGTCATGAGCGACGTCTGCCAGGCGAGCGTCGACTTCGCGCTGACGAACTTGAGCCAGAGCGTGCGCGTCGTCGTCGTCCTCGGCCACAGCGGTTGCGGTGCCGTGACCGCCGCGGTCGACGCCTACCTCCGGCCCCTGAAGTTCTGGTCGAAATCCGTCTCGCCCATGCTCCGTTCGCTCACCCAGCGCGTCTTCGTCTCGGTCCGCGAGGCGGCGAACGGCCTCAAGGAGGTCTGGGGACCCGAGGCGCGCGACGTCCCCGGCTATCGCGAAGCCCTCGTCGAGTCGGCCGTCTGCATCAACGCCGCCCAGGCCTCGTTCGGCCTCCGACAGGAAGTCGAACGCAACGGCAAGTGGGAGGTCGAGGTGTTGTACGGCGTCCACAACATCCGGAACCACCAGGTCTGCATGCCGGTGGATCCGTCCGCCCCGCGATCCGACGAGAACGTCATGCTCGCGGTCGCCCCGTCCAATCCCAGGGAGTTTGAAGCCCTCGCCATCCAGATGGCCGAGATCCTGCGTCCGGGCGCGCGCCCTCGCCCCGGCCCGACGGCCTCCAGGACCGCGTCCCCCGTCGACGTCGCGCCCCCGCCGACCGTCGAGGACGCCAAGGGCTGACAGGACGAGTTCCGCGGATCGACTCGGCGCGGCCCGCCCTTGCGTCGAGCAGGGCCTTGCTAAGGCCGAACGCGCCGGCCGCCTCCTGCATAGCGCCCTTCGCGTCGAGAAACGACGATGACGACGTTCCCCACGACGGAGAGCAAGAGGCGGTGGACGCCGCGACGACGGCCGTCGCCAAGGTCGACGCCGAACGCGTCGCGGCCGCCCGGGGACATTTCGACTGGATCGTCGAGATCAAGGGGCCGGGCGAAGTCCCAGTTGAAGTCGGGCCGGCGCTCGGCCGCCGACGCGACCGAGGTCCGGGCGTCTCGGGAAAACGCGACCCTGCTCCACCTCGTTGCCGTGACGACGGCCCGCCGGTTCCGCGGCCGACGACCTCCGACGTCGCGTCAAGGAGTTCGAGATGCAACTGGACGAGCCCTTCTTGAAGCCCGACCGCCCGGCGGCGGGGCCGCCGTCTCGATGACCGTCCGCGTTCCCCGAGCGGCCACGATCGCGCTCGTGGCCCGTACGGGAACAGCACGACGAACCGGGGCCGCGGGGGGGTGAAGGGCTCCGCGCGGACCGATCCCGCCGACGCGGGCGCATCGACACGCGGCGACGATCCTCGAACGAGGTCCATCGCAAGCGGACCAAGGTGGGAGGTCCCGAATCGGCCGGCCGTGAAACGCACCGATGAAGCTGCGTAATCGATCCGCATGCCCTGGCCTTCGCAGACCGGCCGAACCAAGGACGGCCTCGGCGTGAGACGTCCGCGGCCTAGAGGCCATGGAATTCTGTCCCCCTCGTGAATCCGCTGCACTTTCCGAAGCTATATGCATGCTGGGTAGATCAGCACGCCTGGCCACGGGACGCGCTTCCTCACCAGGGAATCGGAGCATGTTCGCCCGTGTCCGGGCAGCTCTCGAAGCATGCCCGATGGACCCACACCCCGATGCCCACGGCGAGCCCACTCGCCCATCTCGGGTGTAGGCTGGCGGGGAGTCGATCCTCGCCTAACGTCCGCTCGCCGCAGATCGGGCAGCACTCCGTCTCCCGCCACACCCGGTCGCAGAACTGGTGAAGGTCCTGGGAGATCGTGAAAGCGATGGGATTACCGAAGCGGCCCAATGCATCACTGCTGAGGCCGGTTTTCGGCGGCGACGATAGGCGGCGCTGCGGCATCGCCTTCCAGGTGCGATCCCACTCCTCGCGGCCATCGCCGTCCAGCGAGTAGTCTTTTGCATCGGACACGGTTCGCCTTCGCCTCCAAGAAGGCAGCGGATCGACAAGGGCCGGCCCGGCCGGGACGATGGCGGTTACCAGACCAGCCGATCATCCCGGACGGAGCCAGCCATGACATACTCGCATCCGATACCCGACCCGTGCCAGTGGTTCTCCCAGCTCGCCGTGACCCTCGACCGCCGCTCCGCCCCGAGGCTGGCGTTGCTGTTCCTCGGCGTCGTCCTGGCGCGTGGCCGGCGGACCGTCACCTCCTGGATCCGCGCCGCCGGGCTGAGTTGCCGGTACCATTCCTGCTAGATCGCCGTCGCGGCGGCGGGCAAGCGGCCCGACCGCATCGCCAGACGGGTCCTGATCGACATCGTCGCGCCGCTCGTGGCCGCGGATGGGCGGTTGACGCTCGCCCTCGACGACGCCCCGACGCGGCCGTACGGGCCGCACGTCCAGGGGGCGGGCATCCATCACAACCCGGCGCCCGGCCCGGCGGGATCGCCGCACGTCTACGTTCACGTCTTCGTCGTCCTGGCCCTGCTCGCCGTGCATCCGTCGTGGGGCACTATCGCATTGCCGCTCCTGTCCCGTCTCTACGTCCGCAAGAAAGACCTTCCCGGGATCGACCCGAAGCACCGGCCCGGGTTCCGAACCAAGCTCGTGCTCGCCGTGGAGCTGCTCCAGTGGGCCCATCCTTGGCTGGGCCTTCTCGGCAAGCCGGTCTGGCTGGTGGCCGACGGGGCCTACGCCAAGGCGGATGTGCTCAAGCCAGCGAAGGCCCTGGGGATGACTGTCGTCAGCCGGCTGAGGTGTGACGTCGCGCTGTGGTCGTTGCCGCCGGAGGTTCCCGCGGATCGTCGGGGGCCGGGCCGGCCATGGATCTACGGCGAGCGCCGCATCGACCTGGCGAAGCGGGCGGGACAGCGGCGGGGCTGGTCCACAGAGGTGTTCGACCTGTACGACGGAAACCTGATCAAGCGGTGCAAGACCTTCACGGCGACATGGCGGCCAGCCGGAGGCGCGTTCCGGGTGGTGATGGTGGACGAGCCGACGGGATGGGTGGCCTACTTCTGCACCGACCTGGCGGCCGCGGTCGCGGACATCCTGGGGACGATATCTAATCGCTTCGGCCTGGAGATCACGTTCCGCGATTGTAAACAGGTCGTCGGGGCGGGCCAGCAGCAGGTGCGGTTCATCCACGCCGGCGTCGGGGCGTTCCACGACTGCCTGTGGACATTCACGCTTACCGAGGCATGGGCGTGGGGCCGCGATGAGGATGCCCTGGTGGACCGCTCGGACTTGCCTTGGGACTCCCTCCTGCGCCGGCCGAGCTTCGTGGACAAGCGGCGTGCCTGGCGGCGCGAATTGCTGGGCGAGCAGATTCATGCGGCTCTGCGGCCCGGGGCCACCGACGAGGAAATCCAAGCCGCCGCCGAACGGTTGCTCAGCCTGGCCGCTTGAATGTTATCGACTCCCGGAAAGTACAGGAATCCGATAAGACGCCTTTATTTCGATTGCATGAAAGATCTTCGCCCATGACTGCCGCATGGCGATTCTCGGGTCGCCACCAATCGTGACGCGGCGGCGCCCGCAGCCGTGCGTCGAAGGAGCGGACATTATGCTTAGGTAAGGCCGTAGTGACGTGTCACTCGATGATTTTCGGGAAGAGGTGCCGTAGCTTGATCCGGGCGTCCTCGGTGGTGAATCGCCACTCGACGCCCACCTGCCTCGAGTTGCGGCGCGAGCCCCATGCGCCCGCCTCATCGGCCACTTCGCCGATCACCGCGATCCGTCGGTCCAGGCACTGCCGCGTCAGCACGGCGTGCTCCGACTCGGCGACGTTGAGCCAGCTGCCGTGCTTCGGCGTGTGGACCGAATGGCACTTAGATTTTCACAAACGGTTCCCCCGCCGCAGGATAGGAAGCCACGGGCATTCTGGCTCTGATGAGGGCGTACAACCCTCACCGGCTCGGAGCCAGATTGATGTTCAACTACGCGCAGGGACGTCTTCGGCATCAGATCGACCTCCTCCGCCAACAGTTCGTCCAGGAAGGCGGACTCCCCTTCGCCGACGTCCTATCCGCCAGCGGCCTCGAGGAGGCCCTCCGTGAGATCGAGGCGACCTGGAATGACCGCATCTACGCCCCGTTGGTAACCCTCTGGGTGTTCATCGGACAGGTGCTCAACGCCGACCAGTCCTGCCGCGCCGCCGTCGCGCGGCTGATCGCCCACCGGGTCTCACAGGGGCTCGAGCCGTGCAGCTCCGAGACGGGGGCGTATTGCCAGGCGCGGAAGCGCCTGCCCGAGCGGTTCTTCGCCGCCGTGGCCCGCCTCGTGGGGCGGAACCTGGACGCGCGAGTCGACCCGCAGTGGCTTTGGAAGGGCCGCCGCGTCTGCCTGTTCGACGGCTCGACGGTCTCCATGCCCGACACCCCGGAGAACCGCCGGGAATACCCTCTGGCCTACAACCAAGTGCCCGGGACGAGCTTCGCCCCCGCCCGGATCGGGGCGATCATCTCGCTGTCCTGCGGCGCGATCCTCGACCTGGGCGTCTGCCGCTACGCCGGCAAGGGCCAGGGCGAGGTCAGCCTGCTGCGCCAGCTGTGGGACGTGCTCCGCCCCGGCGACGTGCTGCTGGGCGACCGCCTGATGTCGGGCTGGGTCGGAATGTACCTGCTCAAGCAACGCGGGGTCGACACCGTCAGCCGCCTGTCGGCGCACCGCCGGGCCGACTTCCGCAAGGGGACCCGCCTGGGCAAGGACGATCACGTGGTCGTGTGGAAGAAGCCGTCGTCGATCCGCTCGGTGGACCGGGCGACGTACAACGCGCTGCCCGAGGCGATCACCGTCCGCGAGGTTCGCTTCCGCGTAGTGCAGCCCGGGTTCCGGACGCGGTCGGTCGTCGTCGTGACGACCATCCTGGACCCCGGGCTGGCGAGTGCGGAGGAGCTGGCTTCGCTCTACCGGGCCAGGTGGAACAACGAGTTGGATTTGCGTTCGATCAAAATCACCTTGCAGATGGATGTTTTGCGGTGCAAGACGCCGGAGCTGGTGCGCAAGGAGATCTGGGCCCACGTCCTGGCGTACAACCTGATCCGCACGGTGATGGCACAGGCGGCGACCATCGAAAATGTGGAACCTCGCTCGATCAGCTTCAAAGCGACGCTCCAGGTTCTCGAAGCGTTCCGGCCGCTGATCGCCTACCGGGCGCACAGCGGTGCGGACGACCAAGAGGAACTCTACGAGCAACTGCTCGGGGCCATCGCCGTGCATCGCGTGGCCGACCGGCCCGACCGGTTCGAGCCCCGCATGACCAGGAAGGGGCCGAGAGGGTATGAGGAATTGAAGCGGCCGCGAAGGGAGATCAAACTCCATATGCTCAAACGAGCTAGCAAAATCTAAGTGCCATTCGCGTGTGGACCAGCTCCAGGCGTCGCGCCACTCGCATCGCCTCGGCCGGCCCGAACGCCTTGTACAGCGACGCCAGGCCGTGGGTGATCAGGTTGTCGCAGACCAGGGTGATCCGCTCGGCCTGCGCGTACCTCGGGTCGTCCACCAGCTGCCGGACCTGCCGCGCCCAGTCGACGGCGGTCTTGGTGCCGGTCACGCGGACGTCCCGCCAGCCGCCCAGCGGATCGACGAACATCCAGATCGTGCAGGCCCCCTCGCGCACGTAATCGCAATCGACCCGCGCAGGGTGCCTCGGGGCAGCCGGGATCGGCCGTCCCGCCTCGGAGACGAGCTGATTGGGCTGCTCGTCCATGCAGACGACCGGCCACCTCGCGTCGCGGGGCCGCCGGTAGACCTCCAGCAGCTGCTCCATCTAGCAGACGAAGGCGGCGTCCTGATCCAGGGGGATGTACCAAATCTGCCTGCGCCGCGGCTTCAGTTCGCCTTTTCGAGAGCGCGGCGGACGGTCTCGTGCGAGACCGAGCCGATCACCTCCAGCTCCACCTGGCGCTCGGCCAGCAACCGCAACGACCACCCGCCCGCGCCCTGGGGCGGCTGCGAGCAGGCCGGAGCTGTCAGCCGCGCCTCGTTCTCGCCGCCGAGCTTCGGGGGCGTCGACGGGGTGCGTCCCTTGCGCTCCAGCACGGCCGTCGGCCCGTGCTCGACGGCCCGCCTGTGCCACGATTCCAGGCTGCGGTTGGTGACGCCGAACGCCTCGGCGATCCTGTCGTCGGGCCAGGCCGGCCCGTCCGGCCCTTGGTCGCACTTGGGCAGCGCCTGGGCCCGCTGCAGCTTCCAGCCGGCGACGTTCCCCTTGCGTACCAGGCGGGCGAAATCGGCCCGCTCCTCGGCGGTCATCTTCAGGACGTACCTCTTGGCCATGTCGGACCTCCGTGGGGGCCGCGTTGCGACCGGAGCAGAGAGGCCATCCTACCCGAAGATCATCGAGTGACGCACCACGACCACCGCGTCGCCGAACACGTTGGATATCTCTGGGACCTTCGTGTTCCCGACGGCGGGGATCTACAGCGTCCGCATCGGCGTGACGGACACGGCCAATCTCACCATGTTCGCGACCAGCTCGATCTCGATCGTCGAACCTTACTCGATCATCGCAGCCCCGGTCGCAATCTCCGGCGGCCTGGGGACCACGCCCTTCAGCGGCCCCGTGGCCACCTTCGCGACGACGAGGCCGAACTCGAGCATCGCCGATTTCTCAGCCGTGATCCAGTGGGGCGACGGTTCGAGCAGTCCAGGCGATATCAAGGGCGGGCCGTCGAGCTTCACCGTCTCGGGGAGCCACCCTTACGAGAGCGCCGGCACGTTCACGACCAGCATCTCGATCGTCGGGGTGGGGGACGCGCCGAGCGGGTCGACGATGGGTACTGCGACCATCACGGCGCCGTCCAGCGGCGTGACGGCCTCCGGCCGAACGTTCGTGGCCTCGGCGGGCCAGACCATCAACTCCGGGGCCCCGGCCGACGACGTGGTGATCGCGACCTTCACCGACCCGTCGCCGACGGCGGTCGGGACGTACTCGGCCCTGATCGACTGGGGAGGAGGGCGGACGGGGCCGGGCGCGATCAGGTTGGAAGCCGGGACGAGCGACCAATTCGAGGTCCGGGGGACGATCTCGTACGATTCGGCCAGGTCGTACCCGGTGAAGGTGGCGATCTACAAGTCGGGTTCCCCGTTCGCGACGGCCTCGTCCACGGCGCAGGTGGTGAACACCGGGGCGAGCTTCTCGTTCACGGCGGGGCTGGCGATCGCGCCGGGCAACGGCCCGAACGCGGCGAACGGGTACACGCTGACCAACCGGCCGACGTTCGCCGGGACGGCGACGCCGTACGCGACGGTGCAACTCTACGCCAGGCCGACGATCGCCGACGCGACGATCCCGATCGGGTCGGGGGTGGCCGACGGCTCGGGGGCGTGGTCGGTCCAGTCGACCCCGCTGGCCGACGGTGCGTATGCGGTGACGGCCGTGCAGACGCCGCCCGCGGGATATCCCGGTGAGCCGGTTTCGCTCGCCGCGAACCAGGGGCGAGTCGTGGTGGACACGGTCGCGCCGCAGGTCGTCGGCGTGGCGACGGACCGGTCGGGCCGCGTGACGGTCCTGTTCCGGGACGAATCGAGCGGGATGGACGCGTCCACCCTGCACGACGCCGGCGATTACGCCCTGCTGGGCAAGAGGTCGTCCGTCATACGCCCGACGTCCGCGACGTTGGAGTCGGTGGGGGCCTCGCCGACGGACGCGGCCGTGGTCTCGCTGGCCCTGCCGGGGGGGCGCCGAACACGCTCGGCGTTCGGCCGGCTCCGGATCGACGCGGCCGCCGCCGGCGGGGCGGGCGCGACCGACCTGGCCGGCAACGCGGTCGCCCCCTTCGTCGCCTCGCTGGGCCGGGGCCGGACCGTCAAGCCCGCCGCCCGCAGGCGGGCCCGCTGAGGGCCGGCGACGGCAGGGAAGGGCGGGGGGGCGGTCGGCTCCGGACGGCGCGTCGAATGCGACCCCGCCGCGTCCGGCGGAATTCGGAAACGAGTTAACATGTAATCGCCAGAATATTAGACTCTTCTGGCGACGACGACTTCGATGACATGAACATGGCCGTCATCATCGGGGCCCGCGGCTCGAATCGGCGGAACGCCGCGACAGCGTCGGCTCGCGCCATGGCGGCGACCTGATCGGTCGCCGACCTTGCTTCTCGGCGAGGACGGCCTGCATCTCGGCCGGCACATCCTCGGCTCGCGCGACCCGGAGGGCGTGCGATTGCTCCGCCAGGTCGAAAACCCCTGGTCGAAGGTGGCGACTGGGATGATCGGCGGAAAAGACGGGGTTGATCGCCGGACGGCCTCTGAAAAGGCCAGCCGGATGACTACAAATCTTTTTTACTATTTGCAAGGCTTTGTGCGAGCGCTTATTCTGCATCACAACCATCGTTTCTGGCGGCCCGACCGCTCGATCCTCGTCGCTGCTTGAGGTGCGGATGTCTTCGTCACTCGTCCGATTTTTGTCACACTTGGCGACGGACGCCGAGCTGATGGGGAAGTACCTCGAAGATCCAGAAGCCGTCATGCTTCAATTCGACCTATCCGAGTCGGATGTGCAGTTGCTGCTGAGCCAGGACACCTTAGGCTTGGAAGCACGTGCCTGCGGTACGATAGGCTCGGTCGATCAGCCCTCGAACCCTGCGCCCGGCTATCCGCCGACGTGTTCTGGGGTCTACCCCCAGCCGTCGGTCATGACGCTGATCGTCTATTTCGTCCCCTTGGGCATGGGATATCAGAACCAGGCGGCCATGGTCTCCGGGATGCCCTTTCCTCAGGTCGCTCCGGCCCCGGGCGTCGTTCCCGGGCCGCTCACGTATTTCGCGCCGGTGCCCGGCGGCTCCGGGTATCCCGCGTCGGTTCCCGGGCCGCTCACGTATTTCGCGCCGGTGCCCGGCGGCTCCGGGTATCCCGCGTCGGTTCCCGGGCCGCTCACGTATTTCGCGCCGGTGCCCGGGCCGCTCGCGTTCTTTACGACGCCGTCTCGCCAGCCGTCGGCGGGCCCAGTTCCGGAGAAGTGTCCGCCAAATTCATCTAAGGAGCCACCGCTTCACTAGCGTTGGACAACCCTTATATGGACGGAAACGGCCAAGTGGGCCGCGACTGACCAGGTCGTCGTCGTCACAGGTCGAATCCGAGGTTTTCCCGGCGGAGAGCGGCGGCATGGTGGAGCGTTCCGCGGGGCGGGGGAGACTGATCGCCGTCGGCACGGGGATCCGGATCGTGGGGCAGATCACGACCGAGGCGATCGCCTGGATCCGCCGGGCCGACCGGGTCTTCACCCTCATCAGCGACCCCGTGGCCGACGAGACGATCCGGCGGCTCAACCCGGGAGGGGTCGAATCGCTCTCGACGTTCTACGAGGATCGGAAGCCACGCGAGATCACCTACCGCCAGATGGCTGGGCGTGTCATGGAATGTGTCCGTGAAGGTTCGATAACCTGCATCGCCTCCTACGGTCACCCGGGAGTCTTCGCCGACCCCGTCCACGAGGCCGTCCGCCGGGCCCGAGAGGAGGGCTTCCCGGCGCAGATCCTGCCGGCGATCTCCGCCGAGGATTGCTTGTTCGCCGACCTCGGCGTCGACCCGGCCCGGTCCGGGTGCCAATCCTACGATGCGACCGACTTTCTAGTCCACGGTCGGATGATCGACCCGTCATCATGTCTGATCCTCTGGCAGATCGGTGCCGTTGGCGAGCCGCTCTTTCGGGCCGACGGCTACCCGCTCTCGCTGCTGCCGATACTGGTCGATCGACTGGCCCGGATCCACCCCCTCGGCCACGTCGGCTACCTCTACGAGGCGCCAGCCCACCTCGGCGCGGGGCCGATGATCCGTGCCGTCGCGCTAGGCTCGCTGACCGGCGAGCGATTCTCCACCTCGTCGACCCTCTACATCCCCCCATCCCGCCCGCCCAGACCCGACCCGGATGTCGTCGCCCGGATCAATTCGATGAGGGGCCAATGACCCCTCGACCGTCGCCTTTCACCCGCGGGGACGTCATGCGACACTGGTTCTCTTACAATCTTACTTTTATATGTATCGGGATCGTGGCCATGGCGGGCTCTCCGGCCCGAGGAGACGAACACCCGTTCACGATCGAGCTCCGGGAGGTCGTGGGCGTGGGGGCCCCCGGACTCCAGTCGTTCGCCGTGGGTCGGACGGCGGACGGGCGCTGGGTCTGCATCGGGGGCCGGCTCGCCGGGCTGCACGACCGGCGAAGTCCCGGCAATCCGCCGCCGCTTACCAACTTCGACCGGCGCAACGAGAGCCTCTGGGTGATCGATCCGGTCCGGCGGCGAGCCCGCTCACGGCCCCTGGCCGACCTCGTCCCGCCGGACGCGGCCGTATCGCTCGCCGTAGTGAATCCCCAGGCCGCCCAGGTGGGGGACCGGCTCTATCTCGCGGGGGGGTTCGGGCTCGGTCCCGGCGGGACCGCGATGACCACCCATCGTCGTCTCACCGTCGTCGACCTCTCGGCGGCCGCCGACGCGGTCGAGGGCGGCGGGCCGATCGGGTCGCACATCCGCCAGTCCGCCCCCGACGATTTCCTCCGCGTCACCGGGGGCGAAATGCTGACCCTCGACGGGACGTTCTACCTCGTCTTCGGCCAGCGGTTCGACAGGAATTACGTCGGCGAGGATGACCGTGGGGGGACCTACACGCATCAGGTCCGTCCGTTCCGGGTCGAGGACACGGGGGCGGCGGTCTCGATTCTCAAGGGGACCCCGACCGGGACGTCGACCCATGACGGAGAGTTCCGCCGCCGAGACCTGAACGCGATCGTCGCAGTCCGGGGCGACGGCCGGCCGGGGATCACCGCTTTCGGCGGGGTCTTCAGGCCCAACCGCGATTCCGAGACAGGTCGACACGCCTGGACCCGGCCGATCGACATCGACCCGGGGGACGCCGGGCCGTCCGTCCGGGTCGACCCGACTGGGTTTCGGCAGCAACTCTCTCACTACAACTGCGCCACGCTGACGGTCCGCGAACCGACAACGAGGACGACGGCGACGGTCTTCTTCGGCGGGATCTCCGAGGTCGTCGCAGGGGTGGACGGGGCCTTCCGGCCGGACGCCGAACTACCGTTCGTCGACCACGTGAGCTGCGTCACCCGGCGGGCCGACGGCTCCTTCAGCGAGACGCTCGTCTGCCGGGGCGTCTCGGCCCCGCCGGCCCCGCTGCGGCTGCCCGGCCTGCTCGGGGCCGGGGCCCGGTTCGTGCCGGCCGACCCGTCCCTGTTCGCGTTCGACGCGCTGCAGCTGGACCGGCTCCGGGGGAACGTGGTGGTCGGTCACATCTATGGGGGGATTTCCGCCTCCACCGGCAACGGCGGGACGACCCGCGCGAGCGACCGAATCTTCGAGGTCGTGGTCGGGCCACGTCCTTCGTCTGCCTCCCCGGTGCCAGTCGTCCTCTCTCGCCTTCATCCGGTCGATTCCCCTTCCAAGTCCCCCCGATGAGGAACGTCCGTTGAGCGTCCTGGCTTATCCGCGTATCCATTTCCGCGGGAACTGCACCTTCAACCCGGCGACTGGCAATAACGACGACGTCGTCGTCAACGGCGACGCGGTCGACGTCACGCTGCGCCCCGATCTCTTGCAACTAAACGACGAGGATGCGACGGCCGCCCTGATATCGGCTTACAGGGCAACGCATCCCATCAATCATCGCGTTCAGACATATATGCGAGTCGGGTGGAATTACGCCGGCGACATGTCATCGAGCTTCACGCAGGTCTCGGTCTGCTCGGTGACGGACTCCAACGGGCGAACTCACTCGGACGACCCGATCATAGGCTCGCTGGTCGAGATCGAGGGCTCGCCGGCCGATATGGAGTTCTTTAGGATAAGGGGCCCGGATGCGGTCATCTGCGACCTAGACCCTACGGGGTCGGCGACCGCCCAGCTCTTCCTCGGCGCGTTCTCGCTAGGCAACGGAGTGGCCGGTATCTCGGCGACCATCAACGTCCGCGCGCACGCCCGGCGGGCCTTATTTCGCAATGCGGCCGTCTACGAAGGGGAGCAGAATTTCCCCGGCGGCGGGGCGTCCTGGCAGTTCGCCCTCCCGCTCGAATCTCTGCGGTTTAAGGGGGCCGGTCGGTCGATCGCACTGGACGCCCTTCGGGCCGCCGCCGAAGCGGCGCGGGGCCTCGTCGTCCGTTTCGGCGTCCTCCGACCCGAGCCGCGCATCCGCACCAACGAGCTGATCGAGCTTTTCCACCAGGGCCGGTTCGTGCGGAACCCGGCCGAGGCGATCGTGGTCGGGACCGTGGGCCTCTGGGAGGACGGAGACCTGACCTCGGCGTCGGCCGACCGGTCTCTCCTCCCGGCGAGCGGCCCCCCCAGGCCGTCGACGATTCTTGGAATCGCCGCCGAGTACCTCGGCCCGGCTGCGGCGCGAGTCCAACGCGGCCGGGACGTGGTTTCGCTCGATCTGATATCGGCTTTCCCCGAGGACGGCTTCGATCCGCCGCCGGCCAAGCCGGTCAAGGCGAATCTCGGGACGGTTCGGCTCGGGTGGGCCCCGCCGGGGGGGGGCAGCGTCGTTCCGATCAGCCGCCCCCTGGCGTATGAGTATGCCACCTACGAGACTCGGGGAGGAGTGCTCGACGTCGAATACGACCCCCGGGCAGTCTCGCGAGACGACCTGGACCGGGGCGATCTGGTCTTGATCTCCGAAGACGACGCGACCGGCCGCCGGGTAACCCTGCTGACCGAGGCCGGCTCGGCCGTCACCGCCGAGGTCGACGACAAGGGGATCTACCTGGACCCGGGCGACAGCGCCGAGATCGCAATCTCGGTTCGAGAGCGGGGGGGAGTGCCGCGGCGGGACGTCACCGTCCACCTGTGGGAGTATCAATCCGTTACCGTTCCGGAGTCGGCGAACCGGCGTGCCGGGACCGTGCTGACGCGAGTCGGGTCGGAGTCGAGTCTCCGGCAACGGGTGCGGTTCGTCCCGACGTTCGTTTTCCCGCGGGGCCGGTCCGAGCCCCTGGTCGTACCGATCGCCGCGATGCGACCAGGTCCGGCCCTGCTCGCCCTGACGGTGGATGATCAGGGCCCGGACCTGCTCGAGTCCAGACCCTGGGGCCTCAACAGCTACGGCGGGGTGCGGGTCCTCCCCCGCGACAGCTACCGATCCGTCCCTCCCGACGTCCGGACGAGCTGGGAGTTCATGTATCGGACGGTTTTCCGTTATTACCGACTCGTCTACCCGGCGATGTCCCAGGTGATCGACTTCTCCAACCAGACGCAGATGGAGGACAACGCCGAGCGGATCGCGCAGGGGATCGATCCCCGGCTTCGGTCGAACACCCGCTTCATGCCGGTCTCCCGCGACCTCTCCGCGGGGAAGCGAGCGCTCATCGTCGAGTGGGCGGCGAGGGTGGTCCGGGATCGGAGGTAGGGGTGGATCAGCGAGGAGCCGGGCCCTCCAGCTCCCTAACCAGTCGCTGGAAGTCGGGGCGGCCTCGGAGCGGGGCGAGGTCGAGGTCCTCCGATTTAAGTCCGAGGAATTGGTGGGGCTGGCGGAACAGGCCCGTCCCGGCCGCGTCCCGGAGCAGAGCGATCGCCCGCTCCTGATAACGCTCGACGCGGCGTCGGGTCTCCGCCGCCGGGGGGCCCGGCGGTCGGGACGCGACCTCGGACGCGGTCGAGAAGCCGCAGGCGGCGTAGAGCAGGCCCAGGCCGAACCGGGGGGACCTCGCCACGGCCTTCTCAAGGACGTCGGCGGCCCGTTCGTGCTCTCCGGCCCGCACGAGGTGCATGGCGTAGAGGCATTCGATGAGGCAGCACTGGTCCGTGAAGTTCGGGACGTCGGGGTGCTCGCGCGCCATCTTCTGGCCGTCTTCGCGGACCTGCACGAAGAGCGACGAGATCAGCCCGGGGACCCGCGCGTTTGAATAGGCCGTCGCGACCAGCACGCAGCCGTCGACCAGGCTGGACTTGAGCCCGAGGTCGTGCGGATTCTCGGAGACCAGCCGTTCCCGGAGGGACAGGGCCCCGTCGAGCATGGGCCGGGCCGAGGCAAAGTCCTCCTCGCTCAGGAGGCAGCCCAGGAGGAGGTCGGCCTCGGCCTGCTCGTTCAGCGAGTCGGCGGCGGCGAGCCCCGCCTGGTCCAGCCATGCGCATTGCATCACGGATCGCTCCAGGAGAACCCGGGCGTCCGACGGCTCGCGGAGGATCAGCGTGAGCAGGCGGCCGAGCCGATTGAGGCTGGTCGCCAGGCGGAGGCGGTAATCGCGGGACGCGGGATGGTCGTCGACGAGTCGCTCCCAGGCCGCGACCGCCCGTCCCAGGAACGCCCTGGCCTCGTCAACCTGGCGGTCGGCCGCGCAGTAGGCCCCAAGCTCGTCCAGCGCCCAGGCGGCCCCCTCGCGTGACTCGACGTCGCCGGGGTCGTGCTCGACGAGGCTCGAGAACCTCGCGAGAGCGCGGAGCGCCAGGGACCTGGCCTCGCGGGGCTCGCCGAGTTCCCCCGTGATTTTGGCCAGGCGCAGGTCGCTCCGGCCCCGTGCGACGACGACCCGACGGCTCTCGCCCCCCTCGCGGGAGAGCTGCTCGTGGAAGGCCCTGGCCTCGGCCAAGAGGTCCTGACGGAGCTTCTCCAGGCCGAGGGCCTTGAGCCTCGGGTCCTCGCCCACCTTGGTGAAGAATCGGTCGACGGCCCTCAGGGCGACGTCGAGGTTCCGCTCCGCCTTGGACCGCGCCGAGGCCTCGCGCTGGCCGGCCGCTTCGAGCAGGCCCGTCGCCACGGCGAGGCAGAGGGTCGTCACGAGGAGGGTCGCCCCCAGGGCCGTCGAGAGGGTCCGATGTCGCGAGACCCATCGAATCACGCGGACCGCCGGCGGCTCCCGGTACGCGGAGACCGGCTCTCCCGCCAGGTGGGATTGCACGTCCTTCGCCAGCGCGTCGGCCGTGGGGTAGCGGTCGCCCGGCGACTTCTCCAGGCACTTCAGGCAGATCGCCTCCAGGGCCGCGGAGACCTCGCCGTTGCGCGGACGAGGCCGCGCGGGGGCCTCGTGGACCGCCTTCCGGAGCAGCTCGTCCTTGGTGCCGCGGAACGGGGGCTCGCCCGTGAGGATCTCGTAGAGGATGGCCCCCAACCCGTAGACGTCGCTCCGTTCGTCGACCTGGTCGAGCCGCCCGAGCGCCTGCTCCGGGGGGATGTAAGCCAGCGTCCCCACGATCGAGCCGGCGGCCGTTTCGTCCCAGCATTCCTCGTGGGAGTCGGCCTCGATGGGCGGAGTGGCGGCGGTCCTGCCGCGGGACTCCGGCCCCGGCTCCGACTCGGTCGCGCCGACGACCTTGGCCATCCCCCAATCGAGGACGATCACCTCGCCGTAGTCGCCCAGCGCGACGTTCTGCCCCTTGAGGTCGCGATGGATGACGCCCCGGCTGTGCGCGTAGGCGACGACCTGGCAGACACTCGCAAACGCGCCCAGCAGATTTCGCAGCTCGACCCTCCCCGCCGAGCCGTCTCGACGACCCTGGTGGTAGGCCTGGGCCGACTCCGCCATCGTCCGGCCTTCGATGAGGCGCATCGTGTAATATGCGCGCCCGCCCCCTTGGTCGCGCGAGAGGTCGAAGACCGGGACGATGCCGGGGTGCTGCAACTGCCCCGTGATGCGGGCCTCCCTGAGGAAGCGAGCCCGCATCGAGGGGTCGGCGGCCTTGCCGGGCTGGAGCTTCTTGAGGGCGACTTCGCGGCCCAGGTCGTGGTCGCGGGCCCGCCAGACCTCCCCCATCCCCCCCTGGGCGTGCTTCTCGACGAGCTCGTAGCGGACGCCGCCGGGCGGCCTCGACGCCGAGGGAGGTCCGCCCGGGAGTTCGAGCGCCAGGTCATGGGGGAGCTCGATCGTCGTCGCCCATCCCGGCCCGTCGACGCCCGTCTCAAGCGAGACCTCCGACCAAAGATGTGTCTCGCCTTCGCGGCGCCGGGGGGGCCTCGATGGCAGCTCGCCGCCCAGGTCGACGTCGTCCATCGCCGATTGGACGGCCTCGGCGTCGTCGCGGAACCGTTGGATGTACTCGGTCAATTCGGGCCGCTCTCCGCGACCTGCGCGGAGTTCGACCTCCAGGGCGATCAGCTCGCGGAGCACGGCCGGACGTTCCGCCTCGCCCAGGCCTTCGAGGAACGACTCGATCTTCGCCCCGCCGGCGTCGCGCCACGACTCTTCGTACTTCGCGCAGGCAGCGGCCACCACGCGTCGGACGTCGAAGGCCGGGTTCATCGGGGCTCGGTCGGGGTGGGCGAACATGGATGACGGCTCTCCGAAGTCGACGAGCGAATCCGTCCCCGTTGGTTTCGGCCCGATCCTGGGGCCGGCCGCGCCTCGATCCGCCGTCCACCCTCGGCAGGTCCGTCCGGCCCGACCTCCATCATCCTCGACGGCCGTCGCAAGCCGATATCAAAATTTGCTTTATCACCATCGGCGATCGGACGTTGAGGGACGGCCCCTCCTGGTCGGGGACCGATGGCGCGTTCACGGCTCGCGGAACCCCTCCCAGGCCGAGCGGATCCAGTTCAACTGGGCGGCGATGGTGCGACGGCTGTATCCGAGCTTGTCGGCGATCTCCTGATTGGTGAACCCCTCCAGCTTCCAGAGGGCGATCCGCCGGAGCTTGAACGTCGGGTCTTCGCGGTCGAGGGCGGCCAGGAGCACGCGGCATCCTTCCGCGAGTGCGGCCGCCAGCTCGGGAGTCGGTTCGTCGCCGAGTATGCCGTCCAGGCCGCCGCGCTCCTCCGGGCCCGCGAGGGCCGCCTCGTCGAGCACCCTCCCCTGGCCCCTCTTGAGCCGCGCATGATGCTTGCGGAGGTTGACGGCCTTGCGGGCCGTCACCTCGAAGAGGGACCGCCAGAGGTCGTCGCGATCGACCAGCTTGGGGAATCGGCCGGCGGCCACCGCCTGCACGAAGCTGTCGAAGGCGCTCAGCGCCACATCTTCTTCATAGTGGTCCAGCCCGCGACCGCCGGCCAGTTTCGCGCGGGCGAGCCGGACCAGGCGGCCGTAGTACCGCTCCCAGAGAGGCTGCGCGGCCGCGTGGTCCCCCCGCCTGAGGGGGTCGAGCCATTGCGAGATGGAACCAAACGCCTCGGTCGTCATGCGGGGTACGCCTCGCGTCAGATGCCGCCCTGGAGCCGCCGGATCAGGATCGGCATATTTCTGTCCAATTCATCATCAGCATATCGGCCCCGGAGCTGGGAGCCAAGGTCGTTCGACCGGAAGCCGCGACCACTCGACCGCCGCGCACTTATCGGCCTTCCGTCGATGAAAGTGGACTGCGGCGGGGGAAGGGTGCTCCCCGCTCGCCTCTCGCTCACCGCCCGCAGCACGCCAATCCCGCCCGAGGCGCGGGCCGTCGACGGCTGCATGCCCGAGGCTCGCCGTCGGATTTCGGACGTCGGGCTGCATCCAGCGAAGGACGAGCCCAACCGCGTGATTCGCTGTGAGGCGACGCCCCGGCGGATGAACTCAAAAAAGTTGAAAATGAGTTGCACTTCTCCGGGGCCGATGTTGGTTACCTCATTGGAGGCGGCTTGTCGAGCCGCCCTTGAGATCGAGCACTCGCAAGGCAGAGGAGCCTCTACGATGCGCAACACGTTGAAAGTCGTTATCCCGATGTTGACCGTCCTCGCCACGACGTCCCTGACCAGCTCCGAGGCGCGAGCCCAGTATGGTCCAGGCCGCCCCGACGGCGCCCGGATCGCCTCCGGCATCCTTCAGGGCATCGCCGGCGGACTCAGTGGCGGGGGCTACGGGCGGCCGGGCGGCGGGGGCTACGGCGGCGAGATCGGAAGAGCACTGGGCGGCCGGGCGGCGGAGGCTTCGGGCGGCGGGGCATGGCGGCGGGGGGCTATGGGGAAGGCCGGGCGGCTGGGCGGCCGGATACACCCGGGCGGTTGGGGCAGGGCCTGGCCATAACTCCAGGCGGCTGGAGTGGGGCGGGCTGACATATCCTGCTGGGGCGGCGGGCCGGGTCGCGGCTACGGGCGGCCGCGGGGCTGGTGAGGGAGGGTCGATCGTCGGTGGATCGCCGCGAGCGAAGCGGACTCGCGGCGATCCGAATGCTCAGTCCGCGGCACACGCCGACGCGGCGAAGGTCGTTCGCCGAGATGACGTCGATGAGCCGCATCTCCAGGTAGCGATTTCCCCCAAATAGAAGGATGGATGACGATGATTGGTCAGATCCGATGGATGGCGTCTTCCCTCGCCATGGTCCTCGTCGTGGCATGTTCAGAACCCGCCGAGGCGCAATTCGCGTTCGACCCCGGTGCCCCGTGTTACCAGGGCGGGGCGCAGCTGTTCCAGGTGCCGGCGGAGTACGCCGGGACGCCGGCCGGCTACGTGATCAGCTACGGTGGGGCCACCTACCTCACCGACGCCGGCGGCACCATGTCGGCCTACTCGGGGCCGACGGCCTCCCAGCCGGCCGACCAGGGCGGGGCGCAGCTGTTCCAGGTGCCGGCGGAGTACGCCGGGACGCCGGCCGGCTACGTGATCAGCTACGGCGGGGCCACCTACCTCACCGACGCCGGCGGCACCATGTCGGCCTACTCGGGGCCGACCGGCCTCCCAGCCGGCCGACCAGGGCGGGGCGAAGACCCAGGTGCCGTGGCGGAGTACGCCGGGACGCCGGCCGGCTACGTGATCAGCTACGGCGGGGCCACCTACCTCACCGACGCCGGCGGCACCATGTCGGCCTACTCGGGGCCGACGGCCTCCCAGCCGGCCGACCAGGGCGGGGCGCAGCTGTTCCAGGTGCCGGCGGAGTACGCCGGGACGCCGGCCGGCTACGTGATCAGCTACGGCGGGGCCACCTACCTCACCGACGCCGGCGGCACCATGTCGGCCTACTCGGGACAGGTGCTCCAGTGAATGGCCCGAGATTCCACGAGGGATGAGCCGTCACACCGGCTCATCCCTCAACTCCTCGCCGACGCTCGTCGTCCTTGCGGCTGACGTGCTTACCGGCGAGGCGTCACCTTTGCATTAGAGTTTACTCATTTGAGGACGCATCCGATGTGCTGCCGATTCCGTCGCAAACGGGCGTGGATGCCCACCATCGACGCGCTCGATCGCCGGGACTTGCCCTCGGCCTCGCCCGCAACCGCCGCCCTCGGCGGCCGTACGCCGGGCCTCGTCCCCGCCTCGAACGACTCCCGCTCCGAGGCCGTCGACCTGGGATCGATCCGAGGGACGGAGACCCGCACCGGACAGGTCGGCGGCTCCGACTCGCGAGACTACTACCGGTTCGAGGCGAAACGCGGACGGCTGGAGGTCCGGCTGACCGGGCTGAGCGCCGACCTCGACTTCGAGCTGCTCGACAGCCGCGGCGACCGGATCGGATCAGCCGCCCGAAATCCCGGCTCCCGGTCCGAGTCCAAGGGCTACACCCTGGGCGGGGGCACGTATTACGTCAAGGTCTACCCCGGCGTCGACGACGCCCGCAGCGACTATTCGCTGAGCCTCAAGTCGACCCCGGCCTCGTCCCCGGGTGCCTCCGGCTCGGGCGGCGGGGCGTCGACGGCGTCGGACCCAGTCAAGGTCGTCGGGCGCGTCCTCCGCATCACGGGCGACGGCGACGGGAACGACGTGGTCGTGACCAGATCCGGCGGCAAATTCCGGGTCCGGGTCGAAACCGTCCTCTCGTCTGGGTTCTCGATCGTGCCGATCAAGTTCGACAAGACGTATCCAGCGGCGAAGATTGATGAGATCGTGTTCGTCGGCAACGGCGGCGACGATTCGTTCGACGCGCGCGGCGTGACGATCAAGGCCACGGCCGTCGGCGGCTCGGGCCGGGACCACGCCGTCGGCCGCGCCGGCAAGCTGGTGGCCGACGCCGAGTCGGTGCAGCTGACCGGCCTTCCGGACGGGACGCCCCAGACCCGCAACACCTGCGGTCCGAACTCGGCCTACCGCGTGATCCGATCCCTCGGCGGGACGGCGACGTATCAACAAATCATCGACCGCGCCTCGGAATCCTCGATCGTCTCGCGCTGGGCCCTGGGGACGACCGGCCGCACGCTGGTGGACGCCATGAACAGCCTACGACGCGGGCTATCGGGCCGGCCCTCCTTCAGCCTCAAGACCCAGTCGTCGCTGGAGGCGATGTTCGCGCAACTCCGCGAGGGCAACCCCGTCGTCGCCATGGTCCGCGTTTCGGGCGCCGAAATCTACTCGGTGGGCGGGGCGGTCGGCGACTTCCTCGACCGGATCCCGGGCGTCGGCGGCGTCACGCGCCACGAAATCCCGTCGCTCCACTGGGTGGCCGTCGACGGCTTCGATCGGGCCAGAAGCCTTGTTTTCTTCACCGACACCGACGGCGGGCACTATCAGCAATCGTTCGATTCCTTCGACTCCAACTTCAACTGGAACTTCGGGACCGCCCAGAACACGATCCTACAGGGACTCGGGATCGTGAAAGGGACGTTCATCGCATGAGCGAGCGCGCGGGCCGCAACGCGGCCCCTGAGCCGGGACCACGCCTTCCTCCGCCGCGGACCTTCCGAGGCCTCGCGCGTTCGTCCACCCGTCGAATGGCCGCCAAGTCGTTGGCCGCATCGAGCCCGGTTCGACCTCGAGGAATCGCGGGCCAGACTCGATGTTGGTTCCGGACGATCGCGGGGCGTCCGGACGGGATGGAGCATGATGAGTTCGAGATCGCCGCGGGTGGTTCGAGCCGCGTCCGAAGGGTGGTTTCGAACGCGTCGCCGAGGGCTGCAACACCCTCGCCATCAGTTCGATTTTCCACGCCTGAACATAACGCCCATCATCGGACGTTGCCGCGGCAGGTCTAAAGACGCGCGGACCATGCGACGCGGCCGGGAACGGCCATTACGTTTACCTTGTCAAATCGAATCGGCCCAACGGAGCAAGGCGTCCACGCTGCCGGCGATCCAATGTTGGGCAAGGAGCCTGGACGGGCGGCGTGCTCGGACGCCGCCAACCCGGTAGAATCAGACGTCACGCCCGAACTCGCCCGCCTGCCCGCGTCGGCGCCGGTCGGCGGCCGAGAAAGAACGACTTCCACAAAGCGTTCTCGGCGGCCGACTATGCATCGGGTCGGGCCAGCCGCATCCACGGAGTCGCTTGTGAACGAACGCGACCTTCTGACGGAGGCCCTCGCCCGGACCGACGCCGCGGAACGCGCGGCCTTCCTCGACGGGGCGTGCAAGGGGGAGCCGGAACTGCGTCGCCGGCTCGAGGAGCGACTCGCCGGACGCACCCGGGGCGACGGCGGCCTCGAGGGGCCGGAGACTTTGCCGGTCGATCCTGCGGCGACCGCCGAATCCTCGCCGGACGCGACGAGCGGGGAGCAACGGACTGGCGGGGCCTCGGCCACGCTCGCCGGCTCCGATCATGATGCGGCCGCGTCGGGGGCGGGATCGGCCGCTCCGAGCCGTCGAGCCGGCCTCCCCTCGGGCGAAGGGCTCGGCACGGTCGTCGCCGGCCGGTACACGCTCGTCGAGGTGATCGGCGAAGGCGGCATGGGCTCGGTGTATCTGGCCAGCCAGTCGGATCCGGTCAAGCGTCGGGTGGCGCTCAAGCTGATCAGGACGGGGATGGATTCGCGGGGCGTGCTGGCCCGGTTCGACGCCGAGCGTCAGGCACTGGCGCTGATGGACCACCCGAACATCGCCCGCATCTACGACGGCGGCGCCACCCCCGCGGGCCAGCCGTTCTTCGTCATGGAGCTGGTGAAGGGGACGCCGATCACCGAGTATTGCGACGAGCGGCGGCTGTCCGTGCAGGCCCGCCTGGAGTTGTTCATCGCGGTCTGCCAGGCGGTGCAGCACGCGCATCAGAAGGGGATCATCCACCGCGACCTCAAACCGGGCAACGTGCTGGTCACGGAGGTCGACGGCCGGCCGACGCCGAAGGTGATCGACTTCGGCGTCGCCAAGGCGGTCGAGGTGAAGCTGACGGACATGAGCTTCGCGGACACCGGCGCGATCGTGGGCACGCCGGCGTACATGTCGCCGGAGCAGGCGGATCCGTCCTCGATGGACATCGACACGCGAACCGACGTCTACGCCCTCGGCGTGATGCTCTACGAGCTCCTGACGGGATCGCCGCCGATCGACGCGTCGCAGTTCCGGCGGGGCGCGATCCTCGAGATGCTGCGGATGGTGCGCGAGGTCGATCCGCCGCGCCCGAGCACCAGGCTGAGCACCGCGGAGGCCTTGCCGAACATCGCCGCCAATCGGAGCATCGAGCCGGCCCGACTGGCGAGGCTGTTGCGGGGGGAGATCGACTGGGTGGTCATGAAGGCGCTCGAGAAGGACCGCTCGCGGCGCTACGACACGGTCAACGGCCTCGCACGCGACCTCCAGCGCTATCTCGCCGACGAGATGGTCGAGGCCCGGCCGCCGAGCGCGGCCTATCGACTGAGGAAGCTCCTGCGGCGCAACCGGGGGACGGCCGCGGCGACCGCGGCGATCGCGGCGACTCTGGTCCTGGCCGCGGGAGTGTCCTTGTGGTTCGGGGTGAGAGAGGCGAAGCAGCGGGCCGAGGCGGTCAGGCTGTCGGGCATCGCGGAAGCGAACGCCGCCGCCGAGGTCAAGGCTCGCAAACGAGCCGAGGCGATCAGCGCGTTCGTGATCCGGGCTCTCAACGCCAGCGACGCCATGCAGGCCGGGAAGAAGGATGCGACGATCGCCGAGGCGATGGTCGGCGCGCTCGCCGACCTCGAGTCGGGCGCGTTCGCGAATGATCCGGAGACCGAGGCGCGACTGCGGGAGACGATCGGAATCATCCTGAAGAACAACGCCGAGTACGAGCGGGCGCGGCCCTTGCTGGAGCGGGCCCTCGCATTGACCGAGCGCCTGTCCGGCCCCGATTCCGTCCAGGCGGCCACGAGCCTGGAGATGCTGGGCACGCTCCTCGTCGCCGAGCAGAAGTACGATCAGGCGGAGCCCCTCTACGCGCGATCGCTGGCGATCCTCGAGAAGGACCCGAAGTCGGACGAGCGCGAAATGGCCGTCGTCCTCAACAGCCTGGCCGCGCTGCACTACATGCGAGGCCGGCACATGGAGGCCGAGCCGCTGTTCTTGCGAGCGTCGGCGATCCGCGAGAGGGTCCTGGGCCCGGAAGCCCGCGACCTGGCGGTCAGCCTGAACGACCTGGCGTTGGTTTACAACGCCCAGCGCCGGTTCGACGAGGCCGAACGGCTGATGAAACGTTCGATGGCGATTTTCGAGAAGACGCTCGGACCGCACCATCCGAACGTGGCGGCCAGCCTCAACAGCCTCGCGATGCTCCAGGAAGAGCGCGGCCTGGATGCCCAAGCCGAGCCCCTGTACCTGCGAGCCCTGGCGATCTGCGAGAAGGCCAACGGCCCCGACCACCCGCTCGTGGCCACGGGGTTGCACAACCTGGCCGAGAATTATCGCGTGCGCAGCTTGTTCGCCCAGGCGGAGCCGCTCTACGCCCGGGCGCTGGCCATCCGAGAAGAAGCCCATGGCCCGGACCATCCCGAAGTGGGCATCGTGCTGGGCAACTTCGCGCTCTCGTTGAAGGCCGCTGGCAAGTACGCGCAGGCGGAGCCTCTCTATTCGAGGTCGCTGGCCATCGATGAAATGATGTTCGGGCCGGACCATCCGGACGTGGCGACCGACCTGAACAATCTGGGGATGCTCTATGAGGCCCAGGACCTGCACGCCAGGGCCGAGCCCCTCCTGAAGTGGGCGCTGGACATCCGTGAAAGATCGCTCGGACCGGACCACGCCGAGACGGCGATGAGCCTGAGCAATCTGGCCATGCTCTACGAAGCGCAGGGCCGCCACGCCCAGGCCGAGTCCATGCTGCTGCGGGCGCTGGCGATCGCCGCCAAGGCGTACGGGCCGGAGCACCCGCGAGTGGCCGTCGTCCTCGCCCTCCTGGCCCGCGCCCGTCAGTCCCTGGGCGAGACCGCCGAGGCGCGGAAGGGCTTCGACGCGGCCGTGGCCATGCTGCGGCGACGTTCGCCGGACGGATCCCTCCAGCTCGCCCAGGCGCGGTGGCAATCCGCGAAAGCCCACCTCGAGAACAAGGAGCCCGCGGCGGCCCTGCCCGAAATCGAGGAGGCCGTGACCCTGGCCGAAAAGCTCCTGCCCCCGGGGCATCCACAGCTTGCGAAATACCGCGAGACGCTCTCCAAGTGCAAGGCGGCGACCGAAGCCTCGAAGGTCAAGTGACCAGGAGTGATCGTGACGAGAGTGCCGGGACCCGCGGCCGCGAGAGAAGTACCGACCATTGAGCGCGGGCCATCTTACGGATCGTTCCGTCGCTTGAACACACGCATTGGGCCGATGCAGAACCGATCTTCCGGCAATGCCTGAGCATCCGCAAAACGCGGTCCGACCACCGGCCCGCATTCGACCAATAAATCCTTGGCGACACCTGTCGGCGGCGTGGAGGACTTCGCGGAAAGGGGGCCGGAATTTCTTCACGGTGAGAAATCCTCTTCCGACCAGTTCCATTAACGCTCCGCGAATATGACCGCCAGGATCGGAATCTTGAGGGTACCGGCCCTCAGGGCCGATAAGGGGGCGGGATCTCGCTCTCGCGGCTGGGTCCGATAACGGCTCTTATGTTCGCAGGCGTGAAGATGATTCGGTTGCGCCGACCGCGCCGGGTTCGCGCGTCGCCGACCGCCGAGCCGAGAGGTCGACCGCATTCGAAGTATCGGACGCCGCCGGCGGTCGCGATCCGATGAGCGGGGCCCATGCAGGGCGCACCGCGACGTCGAGCCGGAGGACTGGACGATCGCCAGTCGCCGACGAGGAAGATGGCCGGGACGGCCGCGAGGGCGGACGAACCGGCGAAGACGAGCGGACGCCGTCCGTCCGAGACGGCCGACCATATACACTCCTGGAAGACCGCTTTGGTCGCGTCGCGTGCCTCACGGCGAGCCGTCTCGCAACGGTTACCTAGCTCGGTGCCGAGCGAATCGAGCCGGCCGGACTCGGGACGTCACCCAACGCGGCGATTTCCGAGGCCTTCGCTGCGTCTCCGTTTCGTTTCATCGAGCGTGCTCCCTGATGCCCTCTCGTGGAACTCTGGAGACATAGTCCGAGGAGGTACAGTTATGGCCGTCGATCAGACTACCGAAACGCGGGGGCGACCGCTCCAGTCGAAGCCCGACCTGGACGACTTGCTCGACCTCGAGTTCGAGGCGTTCTGCGCCCGCGAAGGGGACGAGGACGTGACGCTCGACGAAGTGCGGGAGGCCACGGCCGGCATCCCGGGGAGCATGGCCCGAGTCGTCGACGACGAGGAGAGGGCGGAAAGGTTTACGGCGTGTTGACGGATTGAGCGAGCTTCCGGACGTGGATGAAGCCGAAGAGGTCCCTGCTCTTCGGGACCAAGACCGGGGAGTGCAGCCTACGTCCGCCCATCAGGAGGCCGGCGGCCCCCCCGCCCGCGCGGGGGCCCCGGGCGACCGGGCGCGCCTGGAATCGGAGGATGCCCGAGACGTCCAGGAAGATCGCGGCGGCGGCGATCAAGATCAGGCGGAGCTGCTCACGCACGGACAACCTCGGTCCGGGGATCAATACGGCCACGAACGCGACGGCTAAGATCAACGCGCCCGGGCCGCCGTGGTCGAACAGCCGATTGACGACCGCCGAAGCGTGGGCGTGGCCTGCTTACGGCAGGCGACGCGTCGCAAGCCTCACGAGTTGAGCCCGGGTTCTGTCGCTGTCCGACCGGTTGATGGTCGCCTCGTGTAGGCGCCGCCGTAAATCGCGGCCAGCGCCAAGGCGACCATGCGGAGCTTGCCGAGCCGCTTCCCCGCCGCCGTGCAGAAGACGACGAACGTGGCGAACAGGATCGGTCCGCTGAGCCACTCGCCGCTGCTCCACCGGAAGGCGTGGAGGAGGAATTGGTGCGCGGACGGGCTCTCCAGGTCCGCCCCGCGCACCGCCGCGTGCTCATCAAGAAGCGCGAGGACCGGGTCGAAACGAAACGGGTCCCGCTGGCCGTACCATCCGCCCGCGGTCACGACCACCATAGCCAAGCTGAGCAGGGCCGTGATCAGGCAGCCGCGGAGGGAGAGATGCTCATGCAACCAGGAAAGGTGTCCTGTGCGTAGGAGTCGAGGATCGCCGCGGATTCACGGCGATCGTCGTAGCCCGATCCGAACATGGGGTCGTCCTTTCGCGTGAACTCGAGTTTCTGGACCGACATCGATCGGGGGGCCCCGTAGGGAACCGACGGCCGCCCTCTCCACCAAGCGACCGGACTGGACGGTTTACGCGGTGACCACGGGGGGCAGCATCGGGTTCGCCGGGGAGGCTTGTTCGTCCCGGCCCGTCGTCGACATGATCTCGGATATGACGAGCGTGTCTTCCCTCACCACCTGCTCTCTGCGAGAATCTTCCGGCGACGCCCTCATGCGGGTTGCCACCATTCGGGGGATCGCCATGCCGACGGTGCCGGGGGGCCACTTCGACGAGCTGCTCCATAGGGCCCAGCAGGGCGATGCGGGGGCGCGGGACGAAACCGTCGTCGCGATCCATCACGACCTGCGAGCCCTGGCGCACCGGCGCATGGCCCGGGAACGGCCCGGCCACACGCTCCAAGTCACCGCCTTGGTCCACGAGGCCCTCGGCAAGATGCTCTCCGATGCGACGCTACTCGACGCGACCGGCCGCGAATTACTCTACCACGCCGCCCCGCGGGCGATGGAGCAGATCCTCGTCGAACACCATCGCCATCGCGCCGCGCGGAAGGGGCCCGGGCAACGGCAGCGGGTGCTCCTCGACGAAGTCCTCGACCACCTGGCCGACGAGACGAGGATCCCCCTGATCGAACTCCAAGAGGTCCTGGAGGGCCTCGAGCGGGTCGATACCCTCGCGGCCCTGATCGTTCGGCTGTATATCTTCATGGGCCTGTCGCAAATTGAGGTCGTCGAACAGCCGTCGATCTCGCAGAAGACGGTGGAGCGCGACTGGAGGGTCGCACGAGGCTGGCTGCACGCGCGGCCAGGAAAGGGCGAGAGCGCATGGACACGACGATAGACAACGACCCCGGGGCCGGCCGGGTCAGGGAGCTGTTCGAAGGCTCCGCCGACCTGCCGCCCGAAGAGTGGGAACCCTTCCTCCAGCGTCAATGTCCCGACGACCCCGGGATCCGCGCCGAGGTCCTCCGCATTCTGCAGAGCGACCGGCATCCGGAAATCGAGGCCTTCCTGAGGCGGCAGGCCGCTGGCGGGCCGGACACCGAATTCGAATCCATCGGCAAGTACCGGGAAGTCCGCCGGTTCTCACGGTCCGGCGGCCAGGGGACTGCTTACCTGGCGCTGGATCCGGACCTGCGGCGCCATGTCGTGCTGAAGCGCTACCACGCCGGCGCCGGCGCCACGCCGGCCGCGATCGCGGAAGCCCGGTCGCTGGCGCAAGTCCAGAGCCCTTACGTCGCGCGCTGCTACGGGATCGAGCGTCATGGCGATGAGGCGTTCCTAGTCGTCGAGTATATACCGGGCCGCAATCTCGACGAGATCCGGCGTGACGGGCCCATGGGATGGGGGCGTGTGGTCGGTATCGCCTCCCGGCTCGCCGAGGGGGTCGCCGCGGTGCACGCCCGCGGGCTGGTCCACCGCGACATAAAGCCGGCCAACATCGTCCTCCACGAGGACGTCACGCCGCACCTGATCGACTTTGGGCTGGCGAGCCACCTGGGCGGCGATCGGCTCCGGGAACTGGGCGGGACGCCGCAGTACATGGCCCCCGAGCAGGCCCGCGGCGAATGGGACCGGATCGATTTCCGGACCGACGTGTACGGGATGGGGGCGGTCCTCTACCACCTCCTGACCGGCCGGCCCCCGTTCGCCGGTCGGACGCAGTCCGATGCGCTCGCGATGGCGCGCGAGGGCCGGGTCGTCCCGCCGCGGCGGATTAACGCCCGAGTCCCCCGGTCCCTGGAACGAATCTGCCTGAAGGCGCTGGCCCCCCATCCGGGCCAGCGGTACGCCTCGGCGGATGAGTTCCGCAAGGCCCTCGGCGGGCCACGCCGCCGGGTGCTCTCGGCCGCGCTCTCGTTGGCGGGTCTCGCGGTCCTCGCCGTCGCCATCGCCGTGGTGATCCGGGGCCGCGATCGGCCCCGGGCGTCGGCCGCGACGCCGCCGGCCCTGACGCCAGCCGCCTCGAGTGAGGGCGGCCCCCTGAAGGGGCAATTGCAGGTCAGGATCTACACACCCGATAGGCTCCAGGGTCGCCTCGGGCTCGCCCGCCACGGCGTGCCGCTCGACGCGCCAGGGGCGTTGCCGGTGCGACAGGGCGAGCAGGTCCAGCTCGAGGCGACGGCCGCCCCCCCCGCATACCTCTACCTGATCTGGATCGATAGCCGCGGGCACATCGATCCGCTCTACCCATGGTCCCGACGATTCGACGAGGCGATGCCCCCGGTCGGGCCGGTATCCCGGGTGCGGAGCCCGTCCGAGAGCGACCGGGGCTGGCCGCTGGAAGGGCCGGGTGGCCAGGAGACCGCCGTGCTCCTCGCCCGCCGATCGCCTCTGCCGTCGGATGTAAAACTGGCCGACCTGCTCGAAGGCTTGCCGCCGACGCCGGCGCCCGACCCGGGCCGGCTCCTGGTCGTGCGGTCGGGCCCGCCCGAGGGCGTCGCCGGGGCCGGCTCCTTGCAGCGGACCCGCAGCCTGGGTCAGCAGAGCGAGACGCTCGACGAGCCGCTGATGCAGCTGCTCGCGCGACTGCGGCCGCACTTCGAACTGATCGAGGCATACCGCTTCGCCTACCGGTCCGACGTCCAGTGAAATCAGTCCGACCGGAGATCCTGTCGATCAATCCGGGGCCCCGACGAGGACGAATGCGGCCCAAAAATAAGGATGGTCGTACGGGTGCTCAGACCCGGTTCGTCCGGGAGGCTCCGGTAGGGGCTCGGGCCGGGAGCCCAGGCTGCGCGGCAGGCCGGTGAGGGCGCGGCCCGCGTCCTCCTTGGTCAGCCCCCGCAGCCAGGCTTTCGCCTCGGACAGGGCCTCGGCCTTG